>JAGRAS010000004.1 GCA_020434465.1 Bdellovibrionales bacterium
GAAATCAAAAACCCTCTTACGCCTATTCAACTCTCAGCCCAGAGATTAGAGAGGCTTCTAGCAAATACAGACTTTGCTCCAGCTGTAAAAGAATCTGCAAATACGATTGTAGAATATGTTGATTCGATTAAACGTTTAGCAAATGAGTTTTCTCAATTTGCAAGAATGCCAAGTGTTGATCTGATTTTATCAGATCTTAATCTATTGTTGTCAGAGACGATGTCTGAGTTTGCTGAAAACAATCCAGATATTAGATTTCAGTTTGTTGCAGGTAATAAAATGCCAAATAATAATATGGATCGAGATCAGATTCGGAGATGTTTCATTAATATAATTGATAATGCTATTGCCGCGCTTAGGTCTGATTTGAATAAAGAAAACTTTCATTTGGCTAAGATTTCTGTAAGAACGGCATACGATACAATTAAACAAAGAGTATCATTTGAAGTTTCTGATAACGGCCCAGGGATTGCTGATGAAGCAAAAATAAGAATTTTTGAACCTTATTTTACTACTTCAAAAAATGGAACTGGTTTAGGCTTGGCTATTGTTAGATCGATTATTGATGATCATCAAGCTGAGATTGAGGTTAAGGATAACTCACCAACTGGAGCAAAGTTTATCGTTAGTCTTCCTATTCAACCTATTCCAGTAACTCAACGAAAATTGGCCGGAGGTATTGGAGAGGTTTAATACTGAGCGTATTTTTCATCTCTTGTACTTTTTTTGACTAGACCTGCTATTTAAGTTTTTTTAAAAATCTGGTCTTTTGATGCTTATGATGATAGAAGTTTATTTGCTTAGACTTTTTTCAAAGTGAGAATAGTATGATCCCAGTTATGATGATTCCAACGATGACACTCTCAAGATTTATTTATTCTGAAGAATCTAAGCATAGGCATTCAACAGGAGAGTTATCTGACCTATTAAATTCTATAGCTGTTGGTATTAAAATGATAACAAAACTTGTTGCAACCTCTGGTTTTAGAGGTCTTGAAGGGTATACAGGTAATATTAATGTTCAAGGAGAAGAGACTACAAAGTTAGATGATGAAGCTGATGCTATATTGGTTGAAGTTTTGGGATCTTCAAGGCATTTTGGACTATTGGTATCAGAGGAGCGAGACGGTGAGATTGAAACCAAAATTGATGATGATACTGCTAAGTATGTTGTAGCGTTTGATCCGCTTGATGGATCTAGTAATATTGGATCTAACATTCCTGTAGGAACGATTTTTACGATTTTTGAAAAAAAAGATCCTTCGCGAGCAGCAAATCGTAATGACTTCTTACAAGTTGGTCGCAGAGTTGTTGCTTCTGGTTATTCAGTTTATGGAGCTAAAACTTCTTTTGTCTATAGTTGCGGAGATGGAGCTCATGGTTTTACGCTTGATCCTATGATAGGTGAGTTTGTATTAACTGAAGAAAACATAAAAATGCCAGAGCGTGGTAAGTATTATAGTACAAATGAGGGGTATACTAATGTTTGGCTAAAAGAGACCAAGAGCTATATAGATTTACTTAAATCAGAGAATCAAGAAATGGGTCTTCCTTTAGGTACTAGATATGTTGGTTCCTTAGTTGCTGATTTTGACAGAACCTTAAGGAAAGGTGGAGTTTTTCTACATCCAGCTACAACTAAAAGAAGTCGTGGTAAGTTGCGCTTATTATATGAATGTATTCCTTTAGCTTTCATTGCGGAGCAAGCAGGCGGAATGGCAATGGATGGAGAAAAAGATATTTTAGATATTCAACCAGAAGCACTGCATGATCGCTGTCCTTTTATTGTAGGTAGTAAATGGGAAATGGATCTTTACCGCAAAAAATTTTGCGGTTCTTAAAATTAACTCTTTTGCCACTTATGATTCAAAGCTAATTGTATAAGGCTTTGGTCAAGTCTTGCTGAAAGTTTTACTAAGACCGAATCTTACTTACTGACTTACTGACTTACTGACTTACTGACTTACTTTGTTAGAATTATCAATAACTGTGATGCCGTCAGCAGTAATTTGCCAGTATTTGGAAGTAAAATCACCTTCTGGATGTGGCGACACTAACTTCTGGCCTTCAAGAATATACAGATATCTTTGCACTTCTTTTTCATCTTTTAGTCCAGACATCTGAGCTATTTCATGAATATCATAATGTTTTGTATTGTCCTTAGACGATTCAACCCTAGCAGAAAGTGTTTTTAGTACAGCTAATTGGTTCTTATGAGAATCACTAAGAGATTTACCTTTTTTTTCACTATCCGAGTTTGACATTCTAGATCCTTAAGAGAGATTTAAATTGAGGCATAAATTTACACTAAGCCCCTGTTTTAAGCAACGAGAGCATAAATTAGGTTTTTTCCTAGTAAAAGTAGTGAAAATTGCAATTTAAGTGCTTATGTTTATTCGCCTAATTGTTGCTCAACTAATCTTGTATACTCTTCTTCTAGGTCTTCATGTTGAGATTTCAAGGTTTGAATTCTTTCATTTACGGACTGGTATTCTGTTAGTAGGTCTCTAAGTCGACTACCAGCATTGGTAAGTACGCTTGATAGTTCTTCAAGCATTAATTTAAGATTTGGATCAATACCTGTTTCTTCAGCCATGGAGTCTAAATTTTTAAGAGTTGCAGCTAGTTTTTGTTCAAGCTCTATCGTTTCATTTGATACGCTGTCATAAGCTCCGAGTAACTGCTCAAGTTTAATCTCATCCTCTTCTTTTGCAGATTTAATATCTTGCTGAACAGCTTCTTTTTCTTCAACAATTTTTTGAGCGCCACCAAGTTTTTCTTCAACTTGGGAAAGCACAGCTTTTTCTTTTTCTAAATTTGCTTTTATTTCACTAACACGGCCAGTTAAGGAATCAAGTTGAGCTTTCGAGGCAAAACCCTCATGAACTGATGCTAAAGTATCTAAGTGAGCTACTACTTCAGTTACTTTGTTAACAATAACGTTTTTTTCAGCCTGGATTGAAGAGGCTACTGATTTTTTTAAATATTTCAAACTGGCAATAATTAAGGCAACCGAAATTACCGCACCAAGAAGAGTCCAGATAATCATGTTTGAATCCTAGCAAATGCGATACAACTCGCCAAGTGGAATGTCTTAATTTTTTGACATAGCCCTCTCACTATTATGTCAAGAATGCAAGAAAGTTTCAGTTTTTTAAAGGGACAGCTCTTAAAATAGTTCCTCTTGGATTTATTTCAAGCTTTAAACTAAAGCTTTTATCACTCGCTTTTAAACTAGATGAACTGATTAATGGCAAGAGACTTCCAAACTCTTCAGAGCCTGATTGAGATAAGTTAACTTTAAAATCTCCGTTCGCCGAAGCGATTCGACCTACTGAATTTAAAGTCCCACTTAAATCGCCATTGAAAGCCCCAAGACTTGATTTAATATCTATTGGACTTAGGATAAATTTTGAACGCTCGATTACTTCAAGTTTTGTATGAGCAGTCAAGGAATTTATCTCTGGAATACTGATATCAAAAGGTAAGTTTACAAGTTTGCCTGGTAGTTGAGTATTGTTCGGCTTATGTAATTTATCTAAATCTACAGTCAAAAGAATTGATTCTAACACATTATTGTTTACTCTTATTGGATTGGCTTGAAAGCTAAGAAATCCTCGGCTAAAACCAAGGGCTTGAAATTGAGGTATGGCCGAAATATCAATTTGTTTTGCAATAACTTTGCCTGTGAAAGTTTCCCCGATACTTAAATCAGCATCAATATCTCCAGAATATAGTTTAGCTGCGATTTTGGTATTTGGGTTTTTAAATAAGGAAAAGAAATCGACGTCAAATTTAGCCTGTTTAAATGGCAAGGCCAATAAGGCTTTAGTAAACATAAGGTTAACTTCTGAACCACTTAGGCCAACTATGTGCAGCTCTGGATCCTTAATAGAAATTGAAAAATTATCATTATCTAAGGAGTCGATTAAGTTACTGGCAAGATAACTCCCTAGGACTTTCCGATCTAACATGCAAAAAGCTAGAACCAAAATAACTATGGCAACAATGGAGTATTTCGCTAATGGTCGCATTACTGATTATAATATTTTAACTTGAATTTATTAAAAGTTCTCTAAATTTTATTGCTCAGAGCGTATGCTACTGGTATCTAAGGAAACTTCAAGTCTTTCCCCAGACCTTGAACTTCTGATCACTAATCGAGATAAAACTAGTGGCTGAGAACCTTCAACTAGATCTTTTAAGAACTTACTTAAACTCTTTAAATCACTGGCATTGAAGTTAACTTTGAAGGGTTCTTGGACATAGCCCTGGCCAATTTGTTTCAAATTGAGGTTTTGTATAGTAGGGCTGGCATCATTTCCAATATGCTTACTAATAAGGCTTTCAATATGTGATCTTACTCCTTGTTTAAGCTCAACTTTCTTATACCTTTCTTTCACCTCGTCTCTTCTTTTCTTAAGACTAAGGTATTCAGCTATTTTTTTTGGGGTCAGTTTAACGTTTGCTTGTACAGTCTTCAATTTTTGAGTTTGCTTAGTGAAAATCGATTCGATTTCATCATAAATTGGTGCCAATATAAAAAGTGAAACAAGGATAAGAGCTACAATTATTAAACTTCTTTCCTGTGCAGAAAGCTTCGCATATTGTTGGCTAAGTGTGTCTTTGATCTTGTTTATTTGATCGTTCATTACTTGCACATCCTTAAGCTAAAACTAAATTTAATATCTTTGCCACCACGAGAAGATGTGTCTGGTCTCTCTACTCGGCAAAAAATATCTCTTTCTTTTTTAAAAGCTTGCTCAATTTTATCAATCGCTTGGTATCTATCTGCCATGCCTTTAACAGTGATTTTAGAATCAGTGATTTCAATTTCATTTACAGTGAAATCTGTGCTTTTTGGTAGGGTGGTATTAACTGCAAGTAGTCCATCAAGCGGGGAAAAGTTTGATGGTGAACCAAGATCAATTAATTCCTGATTAACTTTTTCAATTGCACTGTTAAGATCTATTAGAGCATTATCTTCGCTAACGCTTAGATCAGGCGTGTTGGCTTTTACCTCATTAGAAATTGCATTGTTTAGCGAGCTTATTTGCAGTGCTTTGCCAAAATAAATAATCAAACCTGCAAGAGCCAGTGCTGCTAAAGTTGCTGCAAAATAGGGTAATAGCTTTTTACCAATCTTGATTAGTTCTTTTAAAACTGGATTGTAAGCAAATTCAAGGCAGCGGAAATTAGTAAGTAAAGTGTCTGCTTCTTCAGTTCTATCAAATACTGCCGCTAAACTAGCAAGGCTTGATTCCTCATCTTTTGATCTTACGAACTCTGAGATTTTTAAGATATCTATATCTCTACCAATAGCTTGTTGCAATTCGCTTGGAGCGAATAGTTCACTAAACACATAAATGTTGTCAATTTTGGCAAGGTTTGATTTTTCAGCAGATGCTAAAGTAAGTCTGATTTGAGACAGTAGTGCTTGTTTAGCTTCATTATCAAGTGCTCCTACTCTGTCGTAAATTGGAATTTCAACAACTCTATCTTCTACAGGTTCTCCAGAAATAATAATTGAAAAGTAGTGTAGATTGTCGCTTGAATAAAATATTAGAGAATTGTCAGCAAAGTAGTTTGGAGCGAGTGTTTTAAGCCCAGCTATGATGCTTGAAGGAGAACTTATTTTTTCAGGCTCAAAACCAGCTTGATGGCAAATTTCAATTGTATTTTCTAGTATGGTTCTCGGTAGGGCGCCAACGTGTACTTTATATAAGTTTTGGTTTATTGCTCCTACAACATGATGTTCGATAAAAAACTCGTCAATTTCGAAAGGGACAACATCTTGTACTTCAAACGGTAAAATTTTATTAATGCTTTTTGGTTCTCTAAATGGGAGCTCTAAACTTAAAGAGAAGTAATTAAAAGTTGGCAGTATTAAAATAGAATTATCACAGGGTGTGCTAATTTTTGCTAATGTGTCTTGAAAGGGTATTGCTTTAGATTTTAATTCTGCAGCAAAATCTTCAGCAGAAACTGGGCTCTCTGTCTGATTGTCGTTCTCTGTTAAATCAAAAGTTTTCTTATCTTTTTTTTGTGAGAGGTTTTCCCTGGTAAAAAGGCCTCCAGTACTGAAAGTATGGGTTTCGATAACTTCAACTGTACCTGCCTCATAAGAGCTGACAACAGCCTTTGCTGGCTCACTTGAGACGTCGATGCATAATGTGTTTCCCACAATAAACCTAAGCTTTAAAATACCCTTTTAATTCAATTAAGCATTATGCACCCAAGCACGCAATATACTCTAATCGATGAAGAATTGCTTTTTCACAGGTCTGGGGTATAAGTTACCTTTGATTTTGATGCTCTAAAAAGATGTTTTAATTCAAGTATTTCTATCAGATTAGCCATTTTAAGCTACACAAACCTTGGGCAAATAAAAAAGATCTAGCCTTTAATCCGTATTGGCACAATCGAACTAAATGACTCAATAAGTCCATTGGGGCTGACTACTCCAAAGCTAAAGTAAATTAGTGTAGGTAATCCAGTTTGTTTTTGTGTACCCCATTCATCATACCACTTTTCTTGCTCGCCATCATAATAGCTAATTATTAAATGGCTAAGATTTTTAGTTATTGGGAAAATCATAGTTTGGTTTTCATAAGCATCTTTAAAGGGTCTGATGTAGGGAGTCTCTTCTCTAACTAAGTAAAATAAATCTTGATCAGCAATTTTTTTTGCCTCGGGATCTTTTTCTACTCTGTAGGAGATTTGAACAATTCCAGAGTGTGCTCCTCCATCGGGTAAGTATTGACCTCCTTCTAATGCTAAAAATCTAATTCTATCTCCTCTTTGTCCTTGTCCAATATTTCTTGTTTCACCAATTAAATGAGTATTAGGCGGAACTTTTTGATTTGGGTTGTTTCTTGGTGGCATAATATTTACGCCATCATATGCGAGTTGTAGCTCTCTAGTGATTCTTGAGAGAATAGCATTAGCCATTTTTTGACTGTTTCGGCTGTTATCAAGAACTGTTTTGGAGTGCGTAATTTGTCTCAGTGCTCCATATGCCGTGACCATAACAACAGACATGATGCTCAGAGCAATCATGATCTCTGTTAGAGTAAAAGCTTTTTCCCTACTAATTTTCATCCCCTCCATCATCCTCTTCTTCTAAGTCATCTCCTCCTGAACCGGCTGTCAGGTTAGCATTCGCTATAAAATAGTTGATACTTAAAGATTCAGCTTCAGTTTCTCCCCAATCTACTCTTACAAATACTTGTTTCATCACGTTACCCTGTAAGCCTGGAAGCTCTGCAGGAAGAACTTGAATTTCTGCGGTAAAGGCATTGAGTGGATCGTCAACAGGAATTTCAACAGGCGGAAGGGGGATTAGTTGTTTTAAAACTTGAATAACAGTTCCTTGGCTGTTTTGAACATCGTCTGCGCTTTTTTGAGATTCAATTGCTGCTAAAATAGCTCTGGCAGCAAGCATTGCTTTTTGCTGGTTTTTATCAAGTAGGGTTCTTTTGATTGAAGCAGATTGTAATCCTAGTAAAGTTGTCAGCGAAGCAGCTAAAATTAGAATTGCAATCACAATTTCCATAATTGTGAAACCTGAGGATCTATTTTTTTTGATTTTTTTAGGAATCATTGTTTCTTCCAAACGTCCATTCAAAATCCTTAAATTCAGTACCTTGAAAAATTTCAGTTAGTCCTGTGAAAGGGTTAACAAGAATTGTTACTTTAGTTACCTCTCCAGCATTTAAATGTATTACAGAAAACTCTGAAAACCCGCGTGGTGAAAACATTATAAATGCAGTACCACCTTCTGATGCAAGCTTTTTGCCACGCATAGTCCTAATGTCTTCAATCACTATTTCTGGTTTTAATGAAATAGGTTGGGCAAGTGATGGAAAAGATGGGGGAGGAATTAATGTTCCCTCTGTTGCATTTGCCGGATTTAAAAATGCTGCTAACTCAAGGCTTAAATAACCTGCATCCGATGCAAGGATGCTTAAATTATCATCTTCGCTGATAAGTTCAGGTTGAAAAACACCTACTCTGTAGCTGTCTTCGTCTAAATTAAACTCAAGCTTGTAGTGTGCTTGATCTGCTACAGCTTGGTGATGCAAAAATTCTATGACTTCACTTAAGCGCTTAATAGATCCTTCTTGCTTCCAAAATGAAAAGAAACCAAGTCTGCTGACAATAAATCCAGATGCAACAGCAATGATTAACATTACTATTACCATTTCAATCAAAGTAAAACCTCGGCTTCTCGTTTTAGAGTGATTCGGATGCTTCAGTTGTTTGTTCTTACAATTGCACATTCCGCAGCCTCAGAGCTTTTAGAGAGAATTTTATTGCTTATAGAAAGCGCTAAGAATATTAGGGGCCAACTTGAAATAGATCAAAATCAACACCTTCGCCACCTTGTTGCCCGTTCGCACCAAGACTAGTAATTCTATACGCTCTTCCGCTCCCTTCAAGAGAATAAGCAAAAAGGTTTCCCCATGCGTCTTTAATTTGTTCTTCCTGAAGAATCGGAACGCAACCTGGCCCCGTTGCATCAGTACAGCTTGTTAAGTCATTTAGACCTCCGGGAAGTGAGTTATATTGAAGTCTAAATTGTTCAATAGCGCTGCCAATTTCTTTCATTTGCAGTTTGGTAATATTAACTTTTGCCTTATCTCCTGCTCCAAATAGTCTTTGACCTAAGAAAGTTGTAACAAGTGCTAGAATGATTAGCACAACAATGATCTCTACAATTGTAAGACCAGCTTCAGATCTTAATGAGCGAGTTGGTTTTTTTGTATCTTTTTTCATAGTTCCACATATTTTAGACGGTTAATGGCAATACTATATTCAAACTATTAGTAACTGTCTATTGTTGATTAAAATTATAGTGTTCTTAATAAGCCTGATTGTAATCTGCCTTGGTTTTAGAGGAGATGGAACAAACACAAGAGTGGAACTTACTAGATAGACTTGGTGGCTCTATTTATCGTCTTATTGAGAAGGCTCGGTAGCAGCTGCTTAAACTGAAACAGTGAGCTGAGAACGGCTCACTGATGAACTGTAACTGGTAAATATATCACTTCCAATAAGATCTGACTTTTGCGTCAAATCATATTATAACATCTAGATATTAAAATTATATTGTATTTTTATTTTATACGTTTAAGTTTTTTTGCAGATTAACCACCAATAACATTGATAAGATCGGCCATTGGCAAGAGAACAGCAATGACAATACATAAAACAACTCCACCAACCACAAACATCATTAAAGGTTCAAGCAGGGATGTCAGACCTGATAGAGTTGCATTAACATCAGCTTCATAAGCGCTTGAGGCTTTTTGTAGCATATTTTCTAACTCACCGCTTTTCTCACCAACTGCAATCATGTGTGAGAGCATATTAGGAAAAATGCCACTTTGAGAAAATTCGCGAGCCAGACTTTTACCCTCTCTAACTCCTTCTTTAGCACTTTCAATTGCATTAGTAACATGCACATTACCAACAATATTCTTTGAAATGTCTAAACCGGCAAGTAATCCAACTCCACTACTTAATAGTGTGGCTAGGGTTCTTGAAACTCTTGAGGTCGCAATCTTGGTATATAACGGGCCTAGTATGGGCAGTTTTAAAACTATAGCATCTATTTTAGCTTTGCCGTGCTCTTGTTTATAGTACCAGCGAAATAAAAAGATTGAGCCAAAAATTAAAATTAATACTAAATACCAATAGTCTCTGAGAAAATAAGAAATTGCTAACATTATGCGGGTTGGAAGTGGCAAGGTAGCTCCTTGCTTCTCAAAAATTTCCACTACTTTTGGTACAACAAAAATAAATAATACCATAGTGACTAAACCTGAAAAGCAAAGCATTAAAATTGGATAGGTCAGTGCAGAGCGAATTTTTCTTTTAAGTTCCAATTGAGCTTCAAGATAATCTGCTAAATTATTCATTACAGTATCTAAGGTTCCAGACGCTTCACCTGCTTTAACCATATTGATATACAAGCGTGGAAATGATTTTGGGTGCTCAGATAAGGCACTTGCCAAATCAGAACCTTCTTCAACATTTTCTCTTACTTCAATAATAATTCTTTTGAGAACTAAAGAATCAGTTTGCTCCGATAAGGCTTGCAAGGCACTTACTAAAGGCAGTCCTGCGCCTAGCAAGGTTGCTAACTGGCGAGTCATTACTGATAAATCTTTAGAAGCGATTTTATCAGCAGAGAAATATTTAGTTATATCTCGGGAGTTAAACTGGTTAATCGAGTTACTTTCTTTTACATTAGTTGGAAAAATATTTTGAGAACGAAGCTTTTGCCTAGCTGTTCTAACATTATCAGCATCAATAGTTCCTTTTAGAGACTTACCATTTTTACTGATCGCTGTATATTCGTATGAAGGCATGTTATTTTATTTTGTTAACTATAGTCCTCTTGAGTTACCATCAAGACTTCTTCAACAGATGTGATTCCTTGAAGAACTTTTCTTGCGCCATCGAGCCTAAGAGTTTCAAATCCATATTTAAAAGCTGCGTTTTTTATCGAGTTTGAATCAACTCGCTGAAGAATTAAACCTCGAATTTCATCGTTCATAACTAATAATTCGTGTATTCCAGATCTTCCACTGTAGCCAGTAAACTGACAGTTCTCGCAACCGACAGCTTTATAGGCAGTTCTAGTATTTACACTTGATGGGTTTACGCCTAATTCGTGAAGCTCTTCATCTGTCACTTCGTATGCTTCTCTACAGTCTGAGCAAAGCTTTCTAATTAATCTTTGAGCCATGATAGCAAGTACGCTTGATGAAACTAAGAATGGTTCAACTCCCATATCGATTAATCTAGTTATTGCACCAGGTGAGTCATTGGTGTGAAGTGTTGATAGAACTAAGTGGCCTGTGAGTGAAGCCTGAATAGCAATTTCAGCAGTTTCTGAGTCTCTAATCTCACCGACCATTACTACATCTGGATCTTGACGAAGAATAGCGCGAAGCCCTGAAGCAAAAGTAAAGTCAATTTTAGGATTAACTTGCATTTGCCCAATACCTTCAAGTTCGTATTCAACAGGATCCTCAACAGTTAAAATATTAAGTTCAGGAGTATTAATTTTTGTTAAGCATGAATAAAGCGTTGTTGTTTTACCAGATCCTGTCGGCCCGGTAACAAGAATAATACCATTTGGACGTTTAATTAGCTTATTCACTTTTTCAATATTCTTTTTTGCTAAGCCTATGACTTCAAGATCTAAGACAGTTGCTGTCTTATCTAATAAACGCATTACTATTCTTTCGCCATACTGTGTAGGAACTGTAGAAACCCTGATATCTACGTCTTTACCTGCTATTTTAATTCCAATTCTACCGTCTTGAGGTAGGCGTTTTTCTGCAATGTTTAAACCTGCCATTACTTTAATTCGCGAGAGGATTGCAGCTTGGAAAGTTTTTTCTTCAGAAGCTACATCTTGTAAAACGCCATCAACTCTAAATCTAACATTTAATTTATCTTCATATGGTTCAATGTGTACGTCTGATGCTCTTTCAGAGCTGGCTTTAAAAATAATTGCGTTAACATAACGAATTATCGGAGCATCATCGTCTTCAGCGTCAGTAACATCAATTTTTAATTGATTCTGAAATTCTGAAGATTCATTATCATCTTCTTCCTTCGTAAGTTCACTTGAACGATCACTCATCAAACTAGTTCTGATAGCGTTAATTGCTTTTTGAACTTCAGTCTGACTTGTTACAATTACTCTTATTGGTTTTCCATAGCAGAGTTTTAACTGATCTATAGCTTTTACATTTAAGGGATCAGAAGTTGCAACTACAACTTCATGATCGTTTCCGCTAATTGGAACAATTGAGTGATTGCGACCCCATGATCCAGCAAGTCTGCTAAAGTCTCCTCTAATTAACTCCCGGGGAGGTTGGGGATCTTCTAGTCTTTCTACATATTTTAGGTTCAGAAAGTCTGCAAGCATTTTTGGGCTTGCTTCGTTAGCGCCTTCCTCTGCTGAATTATCAAATTTAGATTGATTTGCTGTCACGTTCCAAGTTTAACTTTAAGTTTTAATTAGTTTTTACCCACGGATACTTTCCTAAGTTCATAACTTCATAAGGTGATAAAGTATGCCATGAGCTTGATGCGCCGGGGAATTTTTTCTCTACCTCATTTGCATCGTTAAAAACCTGAACGACTTTTAGAGCTACATCAACACCTTCAAGTTTGTATTTGTATCCTTTTCCAAGTTGGAAAAATGAGTTAGCTGCAGTAGCGCCTCCTTGAGGTATGATAATTCCAAACTTTTCAGAACCTTTAATTCGATTTAAAGGAAGGTGACTAGATGTTTTCTTTGATGAAGCTTCAAGAATAATAAACTTACCTTGAGCAGAGCTATCAGAGTTACTTATTACACTAGGCTTAAGAGCCGCTCTTGCATCTGGCGAGTTTATAGCAGCACTATCATTAGGAAGTCTTGGTTTTACTTTTAATTCAATTTTTGGTTGCGTTGGCGCTTTGCTATTTGATGGCATTCCGGCCTCTAATTCTCGCAAAGTTTCTCCACTGTTATTTTTATATGGCGGCAGAATTGGACCAGTATTTGAAGTTTCAAATTCTGGCTGCTCAATTACGCTGTCAATTTCAGGGTTTTGCAGAACTTCCGAACGGGAAGGGTAAATCTCATTATTAACCATTTCATATTGTAGTTTGTCTCGGTTATTTTTTGTAATGTCGCGAGCATCAAATTGATCTTTAACAATTCTTGGTGTGATAAAAATTAAAAGGTTAGTACGTGTGATTGCATCGTTATGACTCTTAAAAGCGTGTCCAATGATTGGAATGTCTTTTAAAAATGGAACTCCTGATTCGCTTGCTTGGACATTGTCAGAAATTAATCCACCGATTACTACCATTTGCCCGTCACGTGTGATCACGGTAGTTTCACTGGTTCTAACAGTTGTTGTTGGACCAAGTTCTGAACCTGCTGTGTTACTTACAACATTTGATACTTCAGTAAACAAGGCAAGAGTGACATAATTATTGGAATTAATCTGCGGAGTAAGTCTTAGGGTGATACCCACATCTTGTCGATCGATTTGGTTAAAAGTATTATTTAAGTTGTCTTGACTTGAAGATGTGCTAGCTAAAAATGGAACGTTTTGGCCGACTACGATTTCAGCTTGTTCATTGTCAGTTGCTAATATATTTGGGGCGCTTAAAACGTTTACATTAGAGTTTTGCTGTGCAGCAGTTAAAAGAACTGTTTGGGATGGGATTGTTATGTCGCCAGGTAAAGTCAAACTACCAGAGCTAGCAGCAGCAATCGAAAAGTTGGCGATTTGAGTAGGGTCTGAAATTAGAGATCCTAGATTACCAAAGTTGCTTTGAGCAATAATTCCGCCATCAGCACCCCCAGTTGATGTTATAAATTCTGTTCCCAGATCTCGACTGTCGGTTATGCCAACTTCAAGCAGCATAGCTTCAACAAGAACTTGCCTGCGTTTTACATCAAGCTGATCAAGTAAAGATCTAATTTTTTCATAGTCAGATTTATTTGAATTTATAACTAAAGAATTAGTTGCTGGGTCTGCTGTAATAGAAACTTCCTCGCCAAGACTAACCGTTGAAACACCACTGGATCTGTCGCCAGTATTTCTAGATTGACCAGGTGTTCTTTGTTGTCTACTAAGCCTGTTTGATGATCTTTCAGCAGCTCTATCGCCAGTACTTTGCTGGGAAGAAGAGGATGAGCTTGATGGGGTAGTGACCCCACCGCTTACTAACCCTGATAATACCTCTGCAAGTTCTTCAGCACTTGCATGCTGACAGCGGTAAACATAGAAGCGCTGGCCAGCGCGGTTAACTTCACTATCTAACTGTGAAATTAGAGCTCTGATCCTAGCCGTTGTTTCCTCATCAGCAACAACAATAACTGAGTTAGTTCTTTCATCAGCAATTATTTTAGGTTCTCTCAGTCGAGCAGAAATTGTTGATCCAGTAGTGCCCGAAAGTCCAGCAACCGCATTTGCATTTGATTTGCTAACTTGATCACTTATTCTTGCTCTTAGTGACGAGACAGAGCCGTTTCCGTTAGAGGAATCTGAAGATGAATCAAGCAGTAGTTCTTTTAATTTTTCTGCAATATCTGGTGCATCGGCATGAAGAATTGGAATGATTGTCATTTCTCGGTCAGAGAAAGGAACATCTAGTTCTCTAACTATTCTAAGTAAGCGTTCAATATTATCTTCTGAGTCAATAATAATAAGTGAGTTTGTGCCAGTATAAGCGTTAACAAGGCCATTACTTGAGACCAATGGGCTAAGCAACTGTTTCATATCATCGGCAGTTACAAACTTAAGCGTATAAAGCCTTGTTATCATCGACGAGCTTTTTGTGTATTCACCGTCATCACCAATGATTGTAGGAATAGTAGACTGTTTTGCGTCTTTAGCAGGTACTATCTTCCAAAGATTTTCTCCAATCGGGACAGATGTAAAACCTTTAAGATCAAGTACAGAGTCTAGAATTTTAATTGACTCATCAGAAGAAATCTTTCCTGGCAGATAAATAGAAACTTTTCCAGAAACTTTTTCGTCTAGAATATAATTGCGCTTAGTTTTTTTACTAAAAATTCTTACAACAGCAACTAAGTCAGCATTGCGTACATTAATTTCTGTTGAGGAATCCTTAGCAAGATTTTCTTCAATTTCAGATTCATCTTGTGCAAAAAGTATTGCAGGAGCAATTAAGAAGATCGCTATTAGAAAACTAATTAACCTATGACAAAACGATTTCATTTTATACTATACCTAAATTCTAAATCTTGTTTATTCCTTTCTAGTTCAACATGAATAGATCTTTCTTGCTTTAATGTTTCAAAAAGTTTCATAGCTTCTTGGATATTTGCCAAGCTATTTTCATTAACGGTCTTTAGGATATCACCATTTCTAAGCCCTAGCTTTTGGTATAAAGAATCACTTTTAATTGCAAACATCCTTAAACCAATTGCTCTTCCGTCTCGAAAATACGGAACTGCTCTAGCTTGTGTTAGTAAAAGCGGTAAGTCTTCTAATGCCGTGTTTAGTTCAGCTTCATCTACGATAAACTCATTTTCGCCGGTGCTAAGAACTCCACCGTCTGCTGAGGTTGTTGCTGGAAGTGCCGAGTCATCTAGCGCAAGTATTTCAATTTTTTCACCACGCTTGATTTCCACATAATCTGCAAAAATTTTAACTAATGTGGCTTCACCGAAAATGAGTTCCCCTTTATTAAATACTTCTTGGACTTTCTTCTTTTTATCTTCAATAATTGCGTATGCAGAAGAGTCGTCTGATACGAAGGTGCCAATTAAATTTAGCGGGACATTACTTACGGGTTTTGGTTCATTTGCTGGTTTAGTTTGAGTTGGTTTTTTAGTTGTTCCAAAAACATCAGAGTTTTCAAATTTTGAGAAATCACGTTTAGAAACAAATACATTACTTTGAGTAATATTTGCTTTCTCAATTTCAATCTGCTTCTTTAAATCTGCAATCAAGGAGCGGGAGCTGAAGAATCCTTCCATTGATTCTGAAAGTGTGTAAGCACATGCTAGTAAAATTAAAACAATCAAAAGTAATCTTAAGACAAAAGCAAACCTTCCCAGTTGTTTCCTGGTTAACAGTTTTCTATATAGTGCTGGGTCAAACCCTACCGACAATGCGAACATATACTTCTGCTAAATTTAATGGCTAACTGATAAGATGCGCAACGGCTGACAAACACTCCATAATTATGCCTCCACCAGTCAAAAGTCGACAAAAATAAAATCATGTTTATTAAAGATTAGTATATTATAGCCAATCTTATCCTTTTAGGGGCTTATTCACCAGGGATTATATTAAACAGCGTTCTCTTTTACTAAGAGGCTGATGAAATAGGCAGT
>JAGRAS010000050.1 GCA_020434465.1 Bdellovibrionales bacterium
TCCGCGTGACAGGCGGACGCTCTAACCAACTGAGCTACAGCCCCATCAATAATGGGATGTTTTTGGCTCCCCGGGCAGGACTCGAACCTGCGACCCAACGATTAACAGTCGTTTGCTCTACCAACTGAGCTACCGAGGAACCTGTAGAGCTTGATAATCACGAAATTATAAGAATTAGTCAAGAGAAAGGGGGCTCAAGTTACTGATTTGACAGTAAATTCGTCAATAATATTTGAAATTTAAGAGGTGGTTAATAGAGCTATAGAGAAATTTCATTTCTTCCGGAAAAAGCTCGAGACAATGTGACTTCGTCGGCATATTCAAGTTCCCCACCTTTTGGTATCCCTTGAGCAAGACGTGAAGTCTTTATTCCAAGCTCACTAAGCATTCGTGCTACATAAAGTGAAGTGGCATCACCCTCAACAGTTGCGCTTGTTGCTAAAATAACTTCTTTGATTTCTTTACTACGAGCACGTTCAGCTAACTCTTTTAGCCTCATGCTTTCAGGGCCTAAGCCTCTTAAAGGAGCCCAAAGACCATGTAAAACATGATAAAGGCCTTTGTATTCTCCTGTTCTTTCAATAGCAATTAAATCCATCGGCTTTTCAACAACACAGATAACTGAATTATCACGATTTGTAGATCTGCAGATATCACATTCATCAACTTCAGTGAAAAAAAAGCATGTCTTACATAAGCTGACTTCATTAGCAGCTTTAATCATTGCTTCAGATAGTGTGTGGGCAAGCTTTCTGTCGTTATTGATTAAGTGATATGCTAATCTTACTGCTGATTTTTCGCCGATTGTAGGCAGCTTTGTTAATTCCTTAACTAGCTTTTTCATTGCACTTGGAAAACCGTGCATAAAACTCCTACTTTAAAAAAAGCTTAAGTTAAACCTGGTATGTTTAAGCCACCAGTTACTTTTGAAAGTTCATTTTCAACTTTGATTTGTACATTTTTTAATGCCTCGTTTGCTGCGGCTAAAATCATTTCTTCTAAAATTTCCACATCACTTGGATCTACAGCATCTTTTCTTATTTTTATCGACTCAATTAAATTTTCTCCTGTAGCTACTACTTTAACAGCGCCACCTCCACTAGTACCATCAGCTTTAAAAGTTCTGGCCACGTCCTGTGCTTTTTGTAAATTAACTTGCATTTTCTGAGCTTGCTTCATTAGCTTGTCTAAGCTTCCGCCCTGTTTGAATCCTTTATTCATTTAACACTCCTTACTAATGTCTAAACAGTTTAAACCTCTGTCTTAATTCGTTCAATAGTACTTCCTGGAAAAGTTTTTTTCAGGCTTTTGATTATTTTACTGTTTTCAGCTTTCGCCTTGATATTGCGCTCTTGCTCTTTTTCAGCCTCTTGCAACTGGTAATGAATTGAACCTGGTTCAGACTGTCCGTTGACCCCTTTTTCTATCTTAATATTCCAATCAGTAATCCCAGAAAACTTATGTAACTGATGTTTTAAGGTAATCAGATGCTCACTTCTTTGTAAATAAGAAGCAGTAAACTCAGGTGCTTTCATATGTAAAATACCTGGTGCAAATTCAACAATAGCGATTCTGGCTAATTGTTCAGGTAACATTGGAACTTTTGAAGTTTTAACAGAATCAAAAAAATTAACCCAATTCAAGATTTTTGGCTCATTACTGACTTGTTTTTTTTTATCAACCAAAGACTCAGTCTTAGACGTGTGTTTTTTTGCTAGAATGTTTTTTGCTGATGTTTTTTTTTGAATGGGAGCTGCTACACTTGCTTCAACAGGCTGTGCCTTAACTATTGGAGATTTTTTTTTAAGATCAACATCTCCATTTTTTACCATTTTCCTGACTGAGCTTAATATGTTTGCAATATCTTTTACTTTTTCCCTAGTTGCCATTCTAACCACAAGAGATTCTAAAGCATATCTTGGATACATGCTCCTTATAGCATCGTCTGCACCATCTCTTGCTAAATGAACTAAATCTTGGACATCTTGCGAGCTTTCATCTCTAACTTGGATAATAAGTTCTTCTGCTGGATCTTTTGGGACAGAAACGCGAGTTAAACCTTGAGTTCCAGAAAACTTCGCTATCAGTAGCTCTCGCCAATGTAAGACAAACTCTTTTAAAAATATTGTTGGATCAATTCCGGTTGAAAAAGTTTGATTAATCAACTCTAAAGCTTTATCAGAATTACGGTGAAAAACCGCTTCAGATAATTCAAACAATACTTTTTTCTCAACTACACCCAATGCAGTTGCAGCATCTGCAGCATTAATCTTATCTTCACAAAACGACTGAACTCTATCTAGCAATGACTGAGCGTCTCTCATAGAACCATCAGCAAGGCGTGAGATCATAATCAAAGCTTCTTCGTCAATATCAAGAGATTCACTATCCGCAATAAGTTTAAGTCGATCTCTAATCTCAGTTAGCTCTAAAGCTTTAAAATCAAATCTTTGACAGCGTGAAATTACAGTTTCAGGTATTTTATGTGGCTCAGTAGTTGCCAAAATAAAAACTGTATTTGGAGGTGGTTCTTCGAGACTTTTAAGCAAAGCGTTAAATGCAGATACGCTTAGCATATGAACCTCATCAATAATATAAATTTTATACTTACTTCCAGATGGAGGTAATGAACGAAAATGTTCAATCAATTCTCTAACATTATCAACGGAGTTGTGAGAGGCTCCATCTATCTCTCTAACAGCCAAGCTATTTCCATGCACTATTTCATTGCAATTTACACATTTACCACAAGGTTCAGGAGTTGAACCTTTTTCACAGTTAAGTGCCTTTGAAAAAATTCTAGCAATTGATGTTTTACCAACACCACGAGGCCCACAAAAAAGATAAGCATGAGCCACTTTCTCGCGCTTAATCGCGTTAGCTAAAGTCCTAGTCACATGCTCTTGACCAGATACATCAGTAAAAGTATTAGGCCGATATTTTCTCGCTAAAACAAGATATGACATAAAATAACAATTTATATAACAAAAGCGATCGGGCGTAACGTATCACAGTGAAGTGTCGCTACGGCTGCTCCCTTCCGGGCCTGACCGGGTTTGCGCCTCCTCTCGCACGCAACCCGACCGCCGTGACTGATTATAGCCTAATTCGTGAGCATTACCAGTTAAGTCAAAGATTGCTGTATTTTGCATCAGCACTGTGGCAAAAAGCAGCAAGTAAACTTAAGTAAATCTAATATTATCAAGCTATTATGGGGTTTGTATGCTGGCACAAGCCTTGCCATTCAAATCAATATGAAAGCAAAGCTCTCTTCAATAATGCTGCAAGAAATTTCATTTGAGATAAAAAACGGTAAACCTATTTGGGGTTTGCTAAGAGCAAACGAGTATCTTGAGCCTAAATCCGCACTTAGACTTGCTCTAGTAGCATTAGCTAAAACTGAAATAAAAATAGATAACAAGGCTTTACTAGAAATGGTTTTTGCAGGTGAAACTCTTAATAAAATTTCAAATTCACACTTAAAAATTCCAACAGAAAAAGCTAACAAAGATAGAAATATAAAAAAAAGATTTATTCCAGCAAAAAAGATTTCTTTTAACCATAGGAAAAGTCAATTAGAACTTTTAAGAAAAACAGGATAATTATAATAGAGTGATTACCCTTAATCGATAGAAAGCTTCTTTCTTAATTCAAGAAGTTTTTCATAATTTTTCATTGTTCGTAAAAAATCTTCTGATTCTTCACCCGGTTTGATGTCTGGGTGCGATTTTTTTACCATATCTCTGTATGCTTTTTTCACCTGTTTTAAACTCACTTGGCCACGCAAACCAAATTCCAATAATAAATTTTGATATTCTTGCTGCAAAGGATCAATTTGAGTTTTTGGAGTTGGATTAAAGCCTTTAATCTTTGTTTTTTCAACATCTTCTATTATTTGTTCATAGGTCGCACGAGCCATATCGTCTCGTGCACGATTCTGCCTATTATTAGTACGAATTAAATAGCCGAGGGTTCCTAATAATGGCAAAGCTAAAATAAAAATCAGCATTGGTAATGGAATATATAAGCCAGCAAAAACTAACTTCAGACGTGTGATAAAAGAAACTTCAGTTTGTATTTCTTTAAGTTTATCATTTGCAGCAATTTTCAATCCTTGATCTAAGTATAACAGTACTAACGCAACTCTTAGTTGATCATTTGCTTTATCAGGATCTGGTCTAATTTTTCTTATTAGTTCAAGTTGAGTTTCTGACTTTTGCGGCTCATTATGTTCTAAATATTGATAAAAGTTATATTCTAAATACTCTAAATATTTATTCTTTAATTCACTATCATATTTACTAATTTCTTCTAAAAACAAATGTACTTCAAAAGAATGTGTGGTTTGTGGTTCCTTATGAAAAAAATCTAAAATTTCAGCAGCAAGCTGATGAGTTTTTGGAGTTCTATAATTTAAACTTGCTAATGATAGATACTCTAAAGCTAACTTTGATTTACTATCGTTTAAATATCTTTCAGCATAAATTTGCGACAATCGAGTAATACCATTATTAATTTCAGCGGTGAACGCAGGATCTATGCTTTGCTGATTTATCATTTTTCTTGCAGCATATGGGCTTTCTTTATAAGAATCAGATATTTGTGCGTATGTGTTTACCAAGCTACTAATCGTTTTAGCCTGTGAATCTTGCTGCGGGAACAAAGACTCAAGCGTACTCGATTTTTTCCCTGCTAACTCAATCTCATTATTATTAATAGCAAATAAAATTTGCCTAATTGCATATTTGTTAATTTGTGATTTATGGCTATTTGCATCTGGCAATAATTCTTTTTTTACCCAGGCTATATCCAAGGTACTAACTAAAAATATCAATGCAGCTTTTAGCTCTGGTCTATATTGTTTGAAATTTCCATTCTTAATAAGAGTTCGCAAAAAATCGAGATCTTCATTAGTATTTTCTAAGATATTTTCTAAACTCTGAATTGTTTCTTGGGGATAATCAGCAAAAGTTAGTGCTAAAGCATCAAATGCAGTTAAACACCAAATTAATTTTTTACTGCTCAGAGACTGAATACAAAAATTACTAATTGACTCTATGCCTAGTTGTTTTGTTTTGTCCCAACTTGAAAAAAACTGCTTAACAATTTCATCATGCGCGTTTTCTTGTTTAACAATTCTGGGATTTCCAAGCACAGAAATTTTTACAGTTGTATCATCTACTTTTTTGTATTCCTGTATTGGAAATGTGACTCCAGCTAACTCAATAGTTTCTGCAAATGACAGAATTGGCCAGATAAACAATAAAAATAGCAGCGTTCGATAATGCCTCACGACATAAACTTTACACTGAACTAAAAAATCTTTACAGACCTTAAAAATTTAGAGAACTAACCTTTTGGAGGCAGTATTCCGTAAACATTGAAAGATACGGTCTCATTCTCTTTACTATTTGTAGAAACCTTTACTGAAGCTCTCAGATCTTTAGTAAGTGTTTTAGGGTCAATTGAAACATCGATTTGATAAATTTTACCCTTTTTAAGTTCTTTGTATTTGACGCCTACACTATCTTCACTACTTTCAATTCCAGTTAGCTCTATCTTTTCAGAGCCAAGATTCTCAAGCTTAACACTCCTCTTTATCATTTCATCGCCTTCAATAATCCCAAATGAAAGAGTTCTAGGATCAACTCTAAGATTACCCTTAACTGATGCAAAAATTGGGATATTAACCGATTGGCGCCTAGCGCCAGTTAAAGAAACTACCGCTCTCTCACGTAATTCTCCAACAGGAGCATCAGGTTTTAAACTTACCAGTAATTTTTTTTCCTTATTGGAAGACTTTAATTCTTTAATCTCAACATTCTTTGAATAGACCTTGATATCGCCTAAATTAACCTCAGAATTTTCTTTAACCTTAATTGTGATTTCTTGCTGCAAGCCACCAGGATTTAGCCCTTTGATTACTTCACCAAAGAAAACTCTTTTAGGTTCAACAATCACGTCTGGTTCTATTTCACCTTTCAAAGACAACATGATGATTGGATTATCAATATCATTTGTATAAACCCGAACTGTTTTAGTTTTAGATCCACTAAATCCAGTAGTATCAAAACTTGTTTCAATCATACCTTCTTCGCCTGGCGCTAATACGTCTTTCGAAGCAGTGCTTGCCGTACAACCACAAGAAGGAATAACCCGCTGAATTTGTAAATCAGCATTGCCTTCATTAACCAAGTTAAAACTATGCTCAACTTTTGAGCCTTGGGTGACAGTACCAAAATCAAAAACAGGCTCAGTAATTTTAATCTTTGGCGCCTGAGTCTCATCTTCTTCGGCTAAAGCGGATTTTGAAAAGATACCCCCATCAAAAATGCTAAGCTGAAATAAAATGCTTAAAAATACTAAACTAAAAACTACGCGGAAGCTGATTGGTTTTCTTTTTGCCATTCTTTGTCCTCATCAAATAGCTTAACTGAGTCTAAAAACTTTGTATGAAAATTACCATTAACAAAATCTGGGTGAGCCAGAATTCTCTTATGCATCTCTGCATTTGTAGATATACCTTCAACTATCATCTCATCGAGCGCAACCTGTAACTTACGAATACATTCACTTCGATTACGGCCATAAGCAATTAGTTTTGCAATCAAAGAATCATAAAACGGCTGCACGGTGTAACCACTATAAATGGCAGAATCTATCCGTACACCACGTCCACCAGGAGCATGGTAAGCAGTAATCAAGCCTGGAGATGGGATGTGCTTTTTTGGATCTTCAGCATTAATTCTAACTTCAATTGCATGCCCATCCATTTCTAAATCTTCCTGCGAGTAAGGCAGCTCTTGTCCAGCAGCAACTAGAATTTGTAGTTTAACAAGATCAGTACTAGTAACCATTTCAGTTACCGGATGTTCCACCTGCAATCTAGTGTTCATTTCGATAAAGTAAAACTCACCCTTCTCTAAATCTACTAAGTACTCAACTGTGCCAACACTTGAATAATTTACACTCTTACCTAATTTAACAGCAGACTGTTCAATTTTAGTTTGTAACTCTTTAGGCAAACCAATTGATGGCGCTTCTTCGACTAGTTTTTGATAGCGACGTTGAATCGAGCAGTCTCTAATTCCAAGATGAATTACATTGCCAAATCTATCTCCTGCAATTTGGACTTCTATATGTCTAACTTTTGGTAGATATTTTTCAACCAAAAGATGCCCATCACCAAAAGCAGCTTCAACTTCTAGTTGTGCAGTTTTAAATAAATCACTAAATTCTTCTTTATTATGCACTATCTTCATACCTCGGCCACCGCCGCCGGCACATGATTTTAGTAAAATTGGGTACCCGGCTTTTTCCGCAGCAGGAATTGCATCAACAGGGTCTAAATAACCAGTACTATCGCCTGGAATAGTTGGCACTTTAGCCTTATCAGCAGCCCTTCTTGCGCGAGCCTTATCTCCCATAACCCGCATGTTTTTTACAGTTGGGCCAATAAAAGTAATTCCACAACTTCCACAAATTTCAGCGAAAGCAGGATTTTCACTTAAAAACCCATATCCAGGATGCACAGCTTCAGATTGTGTAGCAACTGCTGCTGCCATAACTGATGCCATATTTAAATAACTATCCTTAGCAGCCGCTGGTCCTATACAAACTGATTCAGAGGCAAGTTTTACATGTAATGCATCAACATCAGCTTGGGAGTGTACTGCCACAGTTTTTATTCCCAACTCATGACATGCACGAATTACACGAACAGCGATCTCACCTCTATTTGCTATTAAAACTTTACGAAACATTGTAACTTATGATGGATCAATCAAAAATAAAATCTCGCCAAACTCAACTACCTCTGAATCATCTAACAAAATCTTCTTAATAGTACCTGAAATCGGAGCTTCAATTTCATTCATTAACTTCATTGCTTCAATAATACAAAGTGTATCTCCTTTTTTGACAGTTGAACCAACATCAACAAAAGGATCTGCATCAGGAGATGGTTTGCGATAAAAAGTACCGACAATAGGAGACTCCACTGGGTGAAATCCCTCTGTAGCATCTGCAGGAGCAGTGCCGTTTGTAGAAGGAGAGCTAACTTGTGTAGCTTGAGGCACGGCATTTACTGCAATCTGCGTTGTTGCTTGCGGAGTTGATAAAATAGCTTGGCCTCTAGATAATTTAAGAGAAGTGCCATCCTGCTCTAATTCAAATTCAGTTACGTCATTCTTTTTAAGAATGTTTATTATCTGTTCTAATTCTTCAATATCCATCTCTTACCAATACAATGTTTAAATTCCCTTTTTAGGAGAAAATCTTATTCATGCACAATTCCTATTTCATCTAGGCTTTTGGCAAAAAATCTCCCCTACATAGGTACTTAAGAATTTACCATTTAAAGGCAGGATTCTCGCACAAAGCCAATTTTAACTCCAGGATAGGAGAGGATCTTGAATTTATATTCTTAACTTTGTAAGTAATTGATATTTATATATTTTTAGTGGTTACTTTCTTTAACTAAAACTATTTCTCTACTCTGAGTCTTCTTCAAGCAAATC
>JAGRAS010000051.1 GCA_020434465.1 Bdellovibrionales bacterium
AAAGCGTAGCGATATAACCGAGGAAGAAATTAAAGAAGTAGTAGAAAAAATGACTGGTATTCCTTTAACAGAGAAAATTAACCAATCTGACTTTGAAAAACTTTTAAACTTAGAGACTGAGCTAAAGAAAAGAGTTATTGGACAAGATCATGCACTAAGTTCAGTAGCTAGAGATGTAAGGCGCGCACGGTCTGGGATAAGAGATCCTCGACATCCCTTAGCAAGTTTTTTATTTATGGGGCCTACAGGAGTTGGAAAAACAGAACTAGTAAAGGCTTTGGCAGAGACAGTTTTTGGTGATGAAACTGCATTGGTACAAGTTGATATGTCTGAGTATATGGAAGCACATGATATTTCAAAATTAATTGGCGCACCTCCAGGATACGTTGGATATGATGAGCCGAGTATTTTAGAGCAAGTACGCAGGAAAAAATATTGTGTATTCCTAATGGATGAAATTGAAAAAGCAGATCCAAAAATTTTCAATATTTTACTAGGAATTATGGAAGAAGGGGGTATTCGTGATGGCACGGGACGTTGGATAGATTTTACTAACGTAATAGTTGTTATGACATCCAATGTTGGGGGAAGCACAGTTAGTGAGGGGGCTAGCGTTGGATTTTCTACTTCTAAGGATACAAAAGAAAAACAAGTTGATGATCAATATTTTATGGCTGCTAAAAATTTATTCAGGCCAGAGTTTTTAAACCGGCTTGATGAACAAATTGTATTCAATCAATTGAGCGATGAGGTTTTGAAATTAATTCTTCAAAAAGAAATTGGATTACTTGAGAAAAGACTTGAATCTCTTGGATATGAGATTGCTTTTAAGCCTGAAGTATTGTCCTTATTAGCAAAAGCTGGATATTCACCTGCGTATGGAGCGCGCCCACTAAAGCGTGCAATTCAAAGATTGATTGAGGATGAATTAGCTAATTTGTTAATTGCAAACGATTATCCTAAAGGAACAAAATTTTATGTTTCTGTAAGTGATAAGAAATTAATTTTTAAAGCTGGTCTGCCTCCAGCACAAATTAGAAAAGTTGCTTAAATTAAACCTTTCGTATCACTTTAATTCAAAGGCGTTTGCAGTCTTTTGCATAGTTTCTACCTTCTGATACCAGGTTTATTTGGATTTTTTAGCTTAATTTTGAAAACTGAAATTTAACCAGAAGAAAATACAATTAATTTAAATACTTGTATTTCAAGAAAAAGCAATAAAGCTGGCATAGCTTATGCTTCTAGTTAACCCGTTCGCTTTTGCACCATAATGGAAGCCCCCCGGTACAATTCGGTATCGGGGGGGCTCCTACCCCTTAGACTTTATGACCAGTTATCTGAAGATGCCTTATGGCGTTTTCAGATGCCTTTGGTCTATTTCTTTTTAAAATCTAGTGCAGCAGAATTTACGCAGTAGCGCATTCCGGTTTTATCTTGAGGACCATCTTCAAACAAATGGCCTAGATGTGACCCGCATCTTGAACAGCGAACCTCAACTCTATTCATGTAGTGGGAAGTATCTTTAACTAATGTTACAGCTTCGGGGTTAACTACGTCGAAAAAACTTGGCCAACCTGAACCAGAATCATATTTAGTGTTTGATGAGAACAATTCTTGTCCACATGCTGCACATCGGTAAGTACCGCTGTCTTTATTATCTAAATATACACCTGTAAAAGCTCTTTCTGTCGCAGCTTCTCTTAAAATTTTATACTCCTGTTCACTTAGAACCGATCGCCAATAGTCTTCAGATTTGTTTTTCCAATCACTACTATCAGAATCCATATCTATACTTTGATTTTTAACTAAATCTTGTTTTGGTTTCCTGTCTGTACAAGCAAGACAAAAAATAACTAAGAATAATGAAATTATGCTAAATTTTATCCACATATTTAATAAAGACGTAAATTTTACTGTTATTATTCATAACGTGCCAGCATGAACTATTTAAGTCCTTACAAGCCCTTGATTACCTTAACACTCTTTTACCATCATGGCTAAAATACTTCTTAAGAATAGAGAGCTTCTTGTCGACCTAAAATAAGAGCCTAAGGGCTTAAGTCTTTTCGCAGGGACGTGTCATGTTATCAGCTCTATTGAATGGGGGTTATGCTCCCAGTGCATTAAACTATCTAAAATCTGTGCCAACAGTTAAGCAGGGCAATACTGCTAAGTTTACTTCCTCAGATGCGGCAATTGTTTCAATTAAGAATAATTTAAGTTCAGTTAAAATTGAAAAACATATCGATGATTATGAAAAAGGAAAAGGATATCTTTCAAAATCCATTTCGGCTGATCTAAGAAAGTTAGATTTGGATAACAGCTTAAAATTGGCATCTCAAGATATTACAGCTTTTAAAAGTTATCTTTTAAACTCTACTGCTTTAAATTATCAAAATAAAGCGAGATATATCGAAGCAGTTTCTGATGCTGCCGAAACCGTCTCAAGGATCAATTCAGCATCAGAGCAAGATCCAGGTGCTGAAATAATGCAAAAATATGAAGAGTTAAAAAATCAAATTGAAGAAGTAGGTCAGATCTAAATTACGGCCAAAATTACGAGATTTTTTCAGCTCGCATAAAACTAGTGCTTTAAAAGAAAATTAAGCATCCTTGGTGTTGCATTTAATACGATTGCCTTATAACCTATTTGCTCAGCATAATAGGAAGCTTATGACTCAATCCAAACCACTTGTTGGGATAATTATGGGAAGCAGCTCAGACTGGCCAACAATGAAGCTTGCCGCTGATATGCTTGAGTCATTAAATATTCCCTTTGAATCAAAAATTGTTTCTGCTCACCGAACTCCTGACTTGTTAAATGAATATGCAAAGTCCGCTAAATCTAGAGGGATTGAAGTTATTATTGCGGGGGCCGGTGGGGCTGCACATTTACCTGGAATGGTTGCTGCTCATACTATAGTTCCTGTATTAGGTGTGCCAATTGAGTCAAAAGCACTAAAGGGTATGGATTCTTTATTGTCTATTGTTCAAATGCCAGGAGGAATTCCTGTAGGCACTCTTGCAATTGGTGAAGCTGGTGCAAAAAATGCTGGTCTCTTAGCTGCACAAATCTTGGGAAATACAAGGCCTCAAATTGCAAAACTTTTAGAAGATTTTAGACAAAAACAAACAGAAACGATTCTTAACACTAGTTTAGAATGATACAAGTATTCCCACCTGGAACAACACTAGGAATATTAGGCGGCGGGCAATTAGGAAAAATGTTCACGATTGCTGCCAAAACTCTTGGCTATAGGGTATGTGTTTTTGATTCGCAAGCAGATTGCCCGGCAGGGCAAGTTGCTGATGAGGTTATTGCTGCTAGCTTTGAAGATACAGAAGCAATTTTAAAGTTTGCATCTAAAGTTAGTGCAGCAACACTTGAATTTGAAAACTTGCCATTAAACACACTAAAAGATTTAGAAAAAAGAATTCATTTATCTCCAGCGGCAGATGCTCTTGAGATTGCACAGGATCGGCTAAAAGAAAAAAACTTTTTTATTAAAGCAGATGTCCCGACTGTTCAATTTAAAGGAATTGAATCGGAAGCACAGCTTAATCAAGCTAAAAATGAAATGAGTTTTCCTGCCGTTATCAAAACATCTAGGTTGGGCTATGATGGTAAAGGCCAGGTTAAAGTACAGAATGCGAGCGAGCTTTTAGCAGCTTGGGAAAAGATTGGACGCAAAAATTCAATTCTTGAAGCATGGATAGATTTTGAAAAAGAAATTTCAATTGTTTCTGCTAGAAGTGCGGATGGAAAAATAGTTCATTTCGAGCCTTTTGAAAATCAACATGAAAATCATATTTTAGATATCAGCATTTCTCCTGCTGAGATTTCTGTCGAAGTCGCAGAAAATGCAAGACGAATTGCTGCTAAAATTCTAGAAAGTTTAAATTATGTTGGTGTCTTGTGCGTTGAATTATTCCTTACAAGTGACTTTAAACTTCTTGTAAATGAAATTGCGCCACGACCTCACAACTCAGGCCATTTAACGATAGAATCTACAAGCTGTAGCCAGTTTGAACAGCAATTAAGAGCATTGTGCAATTTGCCTTTGGGCTCTACTAAAATGCGGAAACCAGCCGCGATGTTAAATTTACTTGGAGATTTATGGTCGCAAAGTGATCCAAATTTTGAAGATTTATTGGCTGAGGAAGAAACTCATTTGCATCTGTATGGTAAATTAGAGGCTCGTCCTGGCAGAAAAATGGGGCACATCACAGTTCTTGCAGATACTGTTGTGCAAGCTAAAAATAAAGCTCTTAGCTTCAAAACTTTCTTAAAAAAATAACAAGTTTTTCTATTCACACTAAATTAGCTTTTTTCGATCTAGAATCTGGCGATAGTGTTTTCCTAGATGATTTAGAATAAAACTAAGTGTTCCGGATAAGCTTAGAGTTCCAAAATAAGGATGTTTAAAACTTAAATTTTCTGCTTGTTCAGGATCTATGGAGTTTAAAAAGTCATTCCAAGCAGCCAAATTGTTAGAGACTTGTTGTTTAAGGCTAGCTAATGTTTCATTTCCAGTTGGTTTAACCAATTCAGTTGGTATTTTAACTTTTAATGGCAGTGAAAGTGCAAATTTGATTACAAAAGGTTTTAGTTTATCTAATAATGATGGTGAGGCAGAGCTTTGAGTTTTAATAAAGCTTGTATAAATTACTTTTTCAGCTAGTACGCAGTGTTCAATTATTTCTAATATTGACCATGTATCTTCATCCAATTTTTTTGTGATTAAATCTTCATTTAAATCATTACATTCCTGCCAAATTTTTTCCCATTGGCCAGATAGTTGGTAGAGGGTGTTTGAGGCATTTACAATTACAGACACTTTGCACAACTTAATTTTGTGAAGAAACTAGCATGTGGTTTCATTTAATAAAAATGAAAATAAGGCTTATTCATCGCGTTAAAACTAGTGAGTTGGAACTAAAAGAAAAACCGGCTCAGCCGAATCATCTAATACTTCAACTCTTCCTTCCCTGATGAGTTCCCTTAGCGCATCAAGGATGTCTATATCGTCAGCAATAACTGGAGGTCTTTCGTCTTCTGCATGTAAAAGGGAAAAATTTCTGTAAAAAAGACCTTCATCTGCTTCAGGATGTCTTAACGCTTCGATTATTTGACTTTTTACATTATCAATATTCGGGTTTTGCATAAAAAAACTCCAAAGCTCTTCTTATGCTAGCACAGTGAATCCTTAACTCTAAGATTTATTTTCATAAATAAAATGAATTTTTCAAGGCACCGTAATTATTAGCTTATGCTATTTTTATTAAACTTGTCTCGCTCATTTTTTTAGGGAGCCATAAACGGTGTTTACTTTCTTTAAAAATTAAATGCTTGTTTTATAAGCAGGTTTAAATTTTAGGATCTACTTTGCTTAAGCTTCTTAGCTCTAATTCGAATATTTAATACTTCTACAAACAAAGAAAAACCCATAGCAAAATATAGGTATGCGCGGTCAAAGTGTTTTCCAAAGCCTTCTGCAACAAGCATCACACCAATTAACATAATAAATGCAATTGCTAGCATTCTTAGTGTTGGATGCTTAGAAATTGTATCAGAAATAAGTTTAGCAAATCCAAGCATAATTATAATTGAAATGACTATAGCGCTTATCATAATCCAAATTTCATCTACCATTCCCACCGCTGTAATTACTGAATCTAGCGAGAATAAAATATCAATTAAAACTATTTGGACTATTATACTCCAAAAATTACCTCTGTTCTTAGGAACTTGTACTTCAGCTGAGTCTCCTTCAAGATTTTTATGTGTTTCCATTGTTGCTTTCCAAATAAGAAACAGGCCACCTAGAAGAAGTACAATTTTTCTACCAGAGAACTCAAAATCGAAAATTGAAAACAATGGATCTTCTAATAGCATTAACCATTTTATTGATAATAAAAGCAGGATCCTAAAAATCATCGCTAAACCAAGGCCTATAAACCTTGCTTTTGCCTGTTGTGTTTTAGGAAGCTTTTCAACGAGGATGGCGAGGAATACGATATTATCAATTCCCAGCACAATTTCGAGTCCAATCAATGCTGCAAGGGCAGCAAGACTATCTAAGCCAATAAAGTCCATTTAAAAAACTCTTGCCTAAAAGTAAGTCTTTTTAGCTTTCTAAGTGTACACAAATACTTTAAAGCTTCTTTTTTAACCACATCAAAATACTCAAATTTAGCCAAGTTTCAGCTGAGTTTTAACGAGGTTATATTAAAACCATACCCTAAATACCTGATAAAACAGTGTAAAATCATTACTCTTATTTGCTTGTTTATTATCTCAAAATTAGTTTGAATGGGTTAAATTTTTTGTCGGAGGACGACTAATGAGCAACGAAGTACTAATTGTAGTTTCTAAATTAAAAAACTACATCAAATCTGCTGCAGAGATGAATACCTCAGGTAATTTGGCTCCTGCTATGTCTAACATTGTTCGTGAACTATGCGAGCGTGCTATCCAAAATGCACAAAATGACGGTCGTAAAACAGTAATGGATCGTGATTTCGAGTTTGCTAACAGTGCTTCAGGTGATGGAGAGGTTTTAGTTGTAGTTTCTAAGCTTAAATCAGTCATTAAGGATATGGCTGGATTAAATACATCTGGAAACGTGGCACCTGCGCTATCTGGCATTATAAGAAACGTGACTAACCAAGCAATTGAGAATGCACGTAATGATAACAGAAAGACAGTAATGGATAGGGATCTTAGTAATATTATTATTGAGCCTGTTCCATCTCAAGCTGCCTAGAGTTTTTAGCTTACCTCTGATGATATTTGGAGGTGAAGTAAGCACCGTACGATGCTGTGGTGCTTTTAAAGCTCACAAGCTATAGTTTACAAGTTTACTATAGTCATTGTGAGCTTTTGCTTTTACAGGAGAATCTAATGAAAGTTATTAAGTTACTAAGTATAGCATTTATTTGTTTATTTTTTGTTGCCTGTGCTGGGCAAAAAGGAATGTCGCCTAAATCTTCATGTGCTTGTAAGAAAGAACATGCAGGATGTTGTGACAAAGACAAAAAAGACGCTAAGACTTGCCCTTATGCTAAGGCAAAAGAGCATGCAGGTTGTGCCTCATGTGGTGAAAAATCTTGTTCAAAATGTGAGTCATGTTCAAAAAAAGATGGGCATACTTGCTCTAAAAAATCTTAAGATAATTTCAATTTTAAAGGTGTGAATTGATTTTCACACCTTTTGCGTCACATTTTTCAAATAATCATTTGAAGATATCTTTGGTTCAATCTTTCAAAAAACCATATTAATTTAGCTATTTAAGACTTGAGCATAAGCTTAGTAAATCTGTTACAATTATATTAAAAGTGACAAATTAGATTTGGTAAGAATGGCTGATTTAAGTGATAAAAAACTAGATAGGCGCGATATCCTAAAAGCCGGCGGCTTAGCAGCTTTATTTAGTAGTTTAAAAGTTCCCGGTGTTGTAGCAGCAAGCTCTTCTCTCTTATCAGCTTGTGGAACAGAAGCTAATAAAACTAGTACTTCTATTTTAGTGGATAATTTAAGGGCGATTGGTTTGCTTGTAAGAGAGTATGCGCATATAGGACCAAAAACAATTATTATATTTGGCGAAACCCATGACTTGCCAACTCAAAAACTTGTGGTTTCATTAGTTGCCCGTTCTAAGGAGTTAGCAGGAGTAAATTTTGTTGCACTCGAAGGTATTCGTGATGATATCAGTGCACAAAGTTATCACATCAGAAACTCCCAAGATATTTTGCAAAGAGCTAATGCAAGAATAATTAATCCAGATGATGCTGTTAATTTATTTGGGCTACGTATTACTAAATGTGGCTCAAAAGAGAGCGATAAATTCAACAAAGTAAAACTGATTGAAGATATTGGTTTAGCAAGAGTTGCCCTTGAGGATAGCGGAAAACTTTTTGATGAAATGTGTTACGTGCAATATCTTAATGAAACTTATGAAACCATTATTAATTCTTTACGAGCTAATGGGGAAGCTTTAATTTCTTTTCATTGTGAGGATCTTCCAACTTGGGTGAGTTATGCAGGTCATGGTTTAGCAGCTTTTCAAGATTTTCAAGCTACTCTAAAATCTTTGTGTCCAGATCTTCCTATTCTTGATTTTGATAAATTAGTTAAAATACCTGGGAAACATGAAGCTTATTACATGCGGGGAATAGATAATAGAAACTCTAATTATTTTGGGCAGGTTTATTCTGAGTTTGATGCTTGGACAAGAGGAAAGTTTTTAGAAAAAAGATCAGAGAGATTTGCTGAGCGGATATTAAAACACATGAAAGAAAGTGGTGGTGAAGTTGGAGCTGTTATATGTGGCCTTATGCATACAATAAGAGATTCTCAGCATAAGAGCTTTCAGGAATATATTGAAGCCATGGGGAATGGTGAGTATAGTTATGTAGTGGTTGATCCTTTTTCTTACGAAGTAAAAAAACATCCCTTTATGATTGTTAGAAGTGCTTAATTTTTTGCAATA
>JAGRAS010000052.1 GCA_020434465.1 Bdellovibrionales bacterium
ATTGACGAGTTTTTAAGTGCTCGCAGTATTCAAGAAGGAACTTTTATTCTAAAACCAACTGAGATTGAAATCATGCCAATTGTCGAAGAGACAGTAAAAGAATTTGAGGCAATGGCAAGTACTAGAAAGATAAACCTTCAGCTCGGAGAAATTGATAAACAAGTAAAAGGTAAGGTAGATGAACTTGGACTAAAAAGGGTTTTAACCAATCTTATTAGTAATGCTTTAAAATTTACCCCAAAAGGAGGCGGTGTTTTTGTTTCGGCTAAATCTAAAGCTGGTAATTTACATATAGAAGTTAGAGATACCGGGGAGGGGATGGAGCCCTCAGAAGTTAACAAGATTTTTGAAAGATTTTCTCGGCTGGAAAAACATGGCGCAATTGCTGGATCGGGTATTGGTTTGTTTGTAGTAAAAAATATTGTTAATGCTCATGGAGGCAGTATTCAGGTGACAAGTAAAGTCGGAGAAGGCACAACGTTTGGGATTAGTTTTCCCTCAGATCCACCTATAAATGAGCGTGGAGAGTTAATTTCTTTAGATTTTGCCTAAGTTAAGACTTGCTTGCTTTTTTAATTCTTAATAGATTTGTGGGGCTTACGGGAGATAATTATGCCAAAAAAAATTATTAAAACTCTTTTACTAGGTTTAATTTTAATTTCTGTGCCAGTCTTTACTGCTTGTGCGCCAAGGGGAGAAAGTAAAACTCTTGAGCAAGTTTTAAAGTCTTCACAAGAGCGTTTTTCAAAAGCTAATCAGAGAGCAGGAACAGTAGTGGTAGCTGATGTTCTTAGCCAAACAAAAGATCACCTAGAAACATTATTGTCTCAACAAGTTAATGGCCAAGATAAGCTAATGTATGAAACTGCAAACTTGCTTGCGAAGTTAACAGAAAATGCAGGGTACACTTCACGTCCAGCTATGACTGAGTTGGTAAGTCAGTATCGTGAATTAGGTCATATAGGCAATGCTGGGCAAAATGAAGTCACACTTTTAGTTTCAAGAACATATTCTATCCTTGCTTCGGAATTAGAAACTACAAAATTTAAGCTTTGAGAATTTATTAAAAGCAATACTAAGTTAGGGATGTCTGGACTCAAGTTTACGTATGTTAATTTTTTATGGTCGTGAACTAGATCTTAGTCTCGAACTTTGCCTTTGCCCTTACCCTAAATTTCAATGATTAAGGCTAAGACAATCAATAAAATATACTAATTTTCAATTATGATATAAAAAAAATTTGTGTTGGATCTTGTATTAATATCGACAACTAAGCTGAAGCCTGCTCTTCACCTTCACCTTCTTCTTCCTTACCAGCTTTGTTTTTTAATCTACGTCTTAATCTTCCGAGTCTGGTTGCAGGACCTTTACTTCTTTCAATGCAGAATTGCTCTAGTGCATCAACAAGCCCATCTATCCCGCCTTTAGCAAAAGTTTGTGCTAAGCCAGCAGCAGTTCTAAAACGAGATACTGCCATTGGAATTTCTCGCTTAGCAGTTTCAAACTGTTGAGCTTGTCTCATGATAGTGGCACATTTATCTAAGCTGTGCATCATGATACCAACCAATGCTTCATTTCTATCTTTAGCATTTAATACAGCATCAGCAATTGGCTCGCCCTTAGAAGCCATGACAATCGATGCCTCTAGGGAGTCCGTTGTAAAAGGCTTGCAAAGATAACCACGAGCACCTTTAATTAATAAATCAAACACATCATCAACGTTAGGTTCAAATGATGATGGAATGCAAATTACATTACTATCGAATTCTAAAACTTTTTGCAAAAACTCATTTGGCGGCATGTTACTTTTTTTTGCGTCAAAAATTACATGCGTAAACTTTCTTTGTTCAAATTTTTCAAGTGCAGATGCATGGTTAGGAGCATCACTGACACCACCGTAGCCCAGATCACGCAAAGCGTTTCTTAAGGCACTTCTTTGCATTGCATCTTGCTCAATAACAATTACTTGAGCACGATTTCTCTCTGCCTGAGTCATTGTCAGGCCAGTTGCTTTACTATCATCTCCCAGAGCCATTAGTTCTTATTCCCGATTTTATTCTTACTAGGTAGATATCGGTTACTTCTTCTTATAGCTTAATTTTAACAGAGGTTTTTTTTCATTAAGAAAGAATTTTTCTTCATTTTCTACCAATAATGAGGAATTTTTGGCTAAAACAAAGTTATTTTAAGTTGTTGAACCTACTGATAAAATCTAGTCTCTCTTTGAAATTTTCCTGTTTATTCAAAACTTTGGATAATTTATTTAGTATATCTAAGCAATTATAGTCTAAGTCTTCTTCTAAAGCTCTACAAGCAAAAATATCTGCTTCTATTTCTCTATATAAACCTTGGTCATAAAACTTAGGTTCTACTTCATTTATCAGGCTTAAAGGAGCCTTTCTTTGATTATGCAAACTCAAGTGTCCAATCTCATGCAATAATGCGAAGGCAAGAAGATCCTCACTTTTTAATTTATCAAAAAGACTTTCAGCAATGAAAATATTATCTTCTTTGACTGCAAATGCGTTAGGTTCCTTTAAAGAAATTATTTGTATCTGTGGAACAAAACCAAAATAAGATTTTAAATCATCGCCAGCGACTTTGTGCAGCAGTTGAAGAGCTTTTTTCTTAAGACAAAGTCTGTGTGAGCCAAGGTCGCAGTAATTTTGCTGGGTAGAAACTACAGTAGTATCTTCAGCAAGTATTGGTTGTGTTGCCAATAGACAGAAACAAAATACTAAGAGATGAGCAACTCGCAAAAAACCCCCTAACAAAACCTGAATAAAAACCTAAAAGAGAGCTTCTAAATATTTAGAAACTATTTGTTAAAAAAAGGTTCGCTCAGAAAAATACTGTTATAGAAGTATAATCGGCAACATTTGTAAGGAGCTGAATTTAATTGCACAAATTAAAACATAAGGCTTTGTGCTATAGAATATTTGTTCTAGAGCAAGGAAGCTCTTTTGTTTTTGTACTCTTACAGTGCTGGTGACTTAGTAACTATCAATGTAGGCTTAGACTTTTAAGGACTTAGTAGGACTTAATTTATTGGAAAATAAGCCAAATATTAAGAGTTGAAACCAACATTATACTGATAAAACGCTCGATAAGGTTTTTATCAGAGAATTTAGCGAAACGGAAAAAATTTATGATGAGTAAAAAGGCTCGTGCAAATTTGCAACGAGACATGGATAAGGTATTAGCTAATCTAGATGCTCGCTGGCTCAATGCGGCAAGTAGTGAAGTGGTAGAGAATCTCAACCAGTTATTAGACTCTATTTCATTTTCAGATGTAGATAATATTTTAGCTTGGATATCACATTTTCCTGGAGAAGTTGATTTGACGAGCTTAATTGAAGACCAGCTCAGCAAGCGCCAAGTTTTCTTACCTCGTGTCATTGGCCGTGGGGAAATGGAATTTGTTAAAATTGACTACGGCTGGCAGGAAACTTTTGAACAAGGCTTTAAGAATATACCTGGCCCTCCAGCAGCAACTAGTAGATCAGATCTTTTTAACGAAGAAATGGCAAGTAAGTCTTTAATAATAATCCCAGGACTTGCATTTGATCCCTTTGGAAATTGGATTGGTAGATCTTTTGGTTATTACAATAAGTTTTTAGTAAATAATGATATGAGAAAAGCTATTAAAGTAGGAGTGTGTTGGTCTATGCAGATTATAGAACAAGCTCCTCCTGATCCTTTTGATGTCTATCTCGATTTTCTTTGTACAGAAGAGCAGTGTATTTCTACTGATCTGAGCCATAGTACATCTGAACTTTTCCCAGTAGAGTAATTATTTTAAGCTTACAACAGGCAATTTAAAATCCAAGGTCAATTTTAGACTTTTACTTTAACCCGAGCTATAATTGTGGGATGGTTGAGAAAATAAGAATCCTGGCACTAGGTGATATTGTTTCAAAACAAGGACGAAGTTTTGTTGCTGCAAAACTTAAAGAAATCCGTGAAAACAAGCAGGTAGATTTTGTAATAGCAAATTCAGAAAACGCCTCTTCAGGCAATGGAATTACTCCAGCTATTGCGCATGAATTGTTTGAATCAGGCGTAGATTTTATTACCTTGGGTGATCATGTTTGGAGACATAAAGAAGTTCGCAACTTTCTTGATAACGAAGCAAGTCGATGTATTCGCCCAGCAAACTTTCCGGTTGGCGTTCCTGGTAGAGGTTGGTCAAAAGTCGAAATAAAAGGAGTGAATGTAGGTGTTATTAATTTAATTGGCAGGGTTTTTTTTAATACAGCTTTAGATTGCCCTTTTCAGGCAGTAGATAGAATTATCAAAGAAAATTTAAATGATTGTCAGATAATAATTTGTGACTTCCATGCCGAAGCAACCGCAGAAAAAATAGCGCTTGCAATCTACTTAAAAGATAGGGCTTCATTCGTGTTTGGCACACATACACATGTGCAAACTGCTGATGAAAAAATAATTGATAAGACAGCCTACATAACTGATTTAGGAATGTGTGGACCAGCAGAAGGAGTAATCGGAATGGACTATGAAGCCTCGATTACGAGAATAAGAATGGGATTACCCTCTGCCTATAAAGCTGCAAAAGGTAAGGTACAAATTAATGGAGCAGTTGTTGAAATTAATGCAAGAACTGGCCAGGCATTGAAAATTGAAAGAATCCAAATAGAATCTAAAGATATATAAATTTATTTTTTTAACTGAAAAATAATGTTTCAATAAGGGCACTAAGCATTTTAAATGCGCCTGGTTATTTGTAGGTCATTTTTATGCGAGCTATTGATTTTTCTATAAGTATTTCTCTCATATATTTAGTTGATCATAACTGAAACAGTAAGATTTAATAGTTTTCTTTTATCAAAGTTAAAAAAATTGTTTCAATTTCAAACTACTTTGATAATATTGTTTCCTAGAGTTTTTATGCATTCATCATAAATTTGCTGGCTGAAGTCTTTATTGGAGTTCTAAATGAGACCTGCTAATTCAAACCCTGACTTTCAAAAACATTCCCCAAGTATATTTCTTAAGAATTTAAAATTTCCAAAGTTTAATCGAAAAATTGCAATTCTACTCTTATCTTTTTCATTTTTACCAAATTTAGTTGAAAAAAATACTGCTCTAGCAAAGGAGGAACCTGAGGCTAATAATCCTGGTAAAGTACTAAATAATCCTAATGCAAAGCTAGAGCTTCCTAGTTCTCGACAAATGGCGATTGAAGAAAGACTTCAAGCGAGTCCGGTTTATAGGAAATTTGGATTTGATCTTTTAGTTCAAGCAACTAAGTTTGGAGAACGCTATGACTTTTCGGATGAAGCTATGCGTAAGCTTGGCGAATTTACTTTAAAAACTCATCTAAATGTTACAGGTGTTTATGATATTCTAAATTCAAAATTTGATGCTTATCAAAAAGCAAATGAGACTGTAAAGAATTATGTTTCTCATTCTTACCTGCCGATTTTTTTAAAAGGCGTAGTGGATTTTGCAAGTCTTAAGACGGGAACTAAATCAGTTGGGTTAGCCAATGTTGCTAAGGATGTGATTGATAGAAGATTTGCTGGATCAACAACAAAAGAAATTGCTGAAGCTAATGAGAGTCTCTACGTAGCAATGCCCGTTAGTGAGCAAGCAAGACTTTTAATGCAAGAGTATGAAAAAGGGGGCTGGGCCAAAAAGTTTTTAGACGATAATGATTTCTTTGGAGGTCTAGGCATAAGGTATGAATCAAGCCCTGAGGAATTTGTAGCAAATCACCCTAGTATAGCAGCTAGGGTTGAAACTCGTACATTCATTATTGAAAGACGAGAAGAAATTAACAAGCTAAACTCAAAGCTAGAGGATCTTAAGAAGAATTATCACAAAGGAAACTCTGAATTAAAATCAGAAATTGATGAAACAACAAAAGCATTAAATGAAAAGATTGGTGAAGTAAGTGATTATGTTCAAAATTCTCTAACTTCAGCTATAGCAAATCTACAAGATGGAGTAGATGAATTAATTGGCTTAAACCAAGAACAAATCGAAGAGTTAAATAAGGTAAATAGACAAGCTAAAGCAAAAGAAAACATTGATAAATTTTACGCTGTTACAGGTGCTTTAACAGATGTTTTACAGCTAATCGATCCTCAAGCTGCGAATTTAGTAAATGGTGTATGTAACCTTGCTGGTTCGATTATGGCAGCTTCAGCAAGTGAATATGCATTTAGTTCTATTGCTGGCATTGCTTCAAGTCTTGTTGGTTTTTTAGGCTCCTTGTTTTCTACCCCAGACTCTTCAATGCAAAAATTTATTCAAGATAATTTTGAAGAGTTAGAAAAATCAGCTCAAAGGCGCTATTTGGATTTAGTAGAAAGGATTGGTATTTTAGATAAGAAATTAGATTACTTAATAAAGTTAGCAGAGGAAACCAGAGAGTTTCAATTTGATGCCCGTACTAAATTACAAGAAATTGCTCTAGGTGTTGTTAAAAATTCAGCTCTACTTAAGCAAATCTTAAAAGTTTTAAATTATCAGGATCGAGAAGAATTTATTCATAACTGTTCACATTTATTAAGCGATTATTATTTTTATGTAAAACTTGGGAAAACTGTAAGCCCAGATAGGGCTAACATTAGAGACGATTTAAAAAAATATAGAGAAAACTATTTTAGATATGCCGAGCATGAATCAACAGACTCCTTAATACTTGGTGCTTATGTAGATGACATAGGTTTTCTAGATACTAAAATAAAAATGCGGGGGTTAGCATTTTCTGAGGGCCTTATTTCTCAAATGTTAAGGGCTAAATTTGGTTTTGATATTGACTCTACTATTAGAAACGGACTTTTGTTAGCTGATGCTACAACTTCCTTAATTCAAATCCCTAAACAATGGGGCGATGAAACTTTAGAGCTTTCGCCCGATGAAGCAAGCCAATTAGCGCTGGCCTTTGAAGGTCAGTTAAAGTTTTATCAAGCTTTAACAGACGCTGATTTAATTGATAAATTAACTAAAGGTAATGAGTATACTATTGGGCGAAGTTATCAAGAGATGGTCTCTGCTGTTATTGAAGCCTTTAAAAAAGTATTAGATGAGCCTGAGTTTAGAAGTCTTTCTGATATTCCAAATGGCATTGATTTAAGTCGAGGACTTGAGCAATTTTTAAGTCCAGTATTTAAACTTAATGAACCAGTAAATCTTGAAGAAATATCAAGCGGTATTCAATTTGATTTTTTAGCAATACAAAGTCATTTAACTCAGGTTGTGAGAGAACAAAGCGGTAAACAGTGGTTTCAGTTTCCACCTATGCCTAATGATTTTGGTTTGAAAATTGATCTTTATCGAGATATGTTTAATTTTAATTCGGATCACATTTTACGAACTGCTTTATCTCGCCCTATCTTAGAACCAAATGGTAAAGTGAAAGGCACACTTCCAGGATTCAATCTTAAAAATAGTGGCCGATTGAAAGTAAATGATTCAGAGGATCGAAATGGTCCAAAAATTTCTATTTCTGATTTCATAATAGAAAAATTAAATAATGATCCAATAAATGCTACTTATCGAGATACTCTATATAGAGAATCTTCATTGGATATAAATTTAACGTTTGAGTTTGATCTAGATGAAGTAATTGGATCAAAGCCTAAAGAATTTAGCAAGGTAACCTTTAAACCTGAAATTCCATACAAAATTGCAGTTTGGTATGATCTTGTACGAGGCAACCCTTATCCCAATCCCCCAGAGAATTTTTTAGATCGAGATTTTTATACTCACTTATCTGCCAATTGGGAACAGATGAGTTATTGTAAAGTAATTAAAGACGCAACAGAATTTACCCTAAGAATTCTTCAGCATTTAGCAACTCGTGATGGCTCAATTACACTAAGAAGGAATAATCTCGATAGTCCCGGTACACTTGAAATTAAAAAAGGTGTGATAAAGAAAAATGATATTCAAGATGTCACTTTAGAAGTTAATGCTGAGGGGTTTTCTGGAATCTACATCTCTATTGATGACAAAGGTGCTTATAGATTAACAAGAGAACAAGCAGAGTTTTTATTAAGAGAAATGCATGAAAATAATGTGATAAATAAAGACTACCTAAATTTTAGAACATTTTTACCTCATGCTCTTAAGCGGGAACTGCATAGTTTTTCTCTTGAACTTCAGGTTTTTGGAATTGATAGAACTAAAGAGGTAACTCCTTCTGAAAATCGCTATAAGCTAATGCAAGAAAATGCGGCAAATCAGCTATTAGTTACTAATGAAGCTTTTACTGATTTATATAATACCTTACTTAAGTTAGATGATATAAGCACTACTATTAGAACTATGCTTGGGCTTTCAGTACCTGATGAGATTGCTGGTTCGCTTGAGCTTATGAACTCAATCCGCGAAGATACTG
>JAGRAS010000053.1 GCA_020434465.1 Bdellovibrionales bacterium
TCAAGACCAGAATATTCGCCCAAAGATTTCAGTATTTGCGGGTCATTTGGATCAAAAGATTGAGACTGAGCAAATAGCGGCAGAAAAAATAAACAAAAAAACAATAATTGAAAAAACCTCATAGTACTTTTAAAAAATGCTTCTTAATATTGTTATGGAGAGTATAAAGCTCAAGTTACATAGCTAGGGTATGTCCAGGATGCTAAATTAACAAGTTGATATTCATAGCCTGAATATTTTTAGAACTCCAAATATCAATAGTAAAAACAACTAGATAGCCTGGCAAAAATAATCTTATAAATTAAGCTACAGATTGATAATAAAAACCCATAACTCTATTAGAGAGAGAGATCAATTGATCTCAAGGTTTTTTCTTGGAGGTTTAATGTTTAAACAACTTTCAGTTAGTTTTCTTGCTATTTTGTTATTTCTGGCTATTTCCAGCATTTCAACTTACCCATTTCAGAGTTTAGCTTATGCAGGTCACGTATTTGCTAATGATGGTTTAGGTGAGTCGATTGATGATGAAACTTCTAAAGAGTCTGAGCAAAGCTTTGAAGAAGAGTCAAGTGGAATTCACGCAGAAGAGAAAGAACAAGATTATCAAGATAATGATTAGTTTGAAATGATGTTTAGATTTTTGGATTAGAGGTTTTATCGGCTAATTTTTTGCCGGAGGTTTTTATGAAAAAGTTTTTTCAGTTTAATAACAAAAGTACAATAAAGATTTTTAGTAAAATACTTTTAGCTTTCTTGATTATTCTTATTGTAGGAAGCATCCAAGATAAAGCATACGCTGGGCATCAATTTGCAAATGATGGAAAAGGCTCAAGTACTAGTGATGGAAAAACAGAAGAAGAAGAAAAGAACCCAGATTTTGTTGAAGAAGAAAGATTCCAAGGTTGCGCAAATGGACAATGCGGCGCTGCTCAAAGGTTTGGCGGCTGCCCAGGTGGAAACTGTGGTGGAAATGCTTCTTTTGGCGGCTGTAAAAACGGAAAATGCGGAGGAGCTTCAACAGCATCTTTTGGTGGCTGCAAAAATGGAAAATGCGGTGGAAAAGGTGGCGGCTTAGCAGGTCTTCTTGGAGGTGGTAGCGGCGGAAGTAGCGGCGGAGGCCTTTTAGGTGGCGCTGGTGGTGGACTACTTGGAGGAAGTGGTGGAGGAATAAATTTAACTGATATTTTATTGATTCAAGCTCTTACTGGTGAAGGAGGAGGTTTATTTGGTGGTAAAGACACACCAAAAATACCAAATATTGATTTTTCAGTGCCAGACAGTATCTCTAATTCTAACTTATTTGGTGGGAATGATAGTAAGGACGACAAGGATAATAGTGCTGCTGCAAATCCTTCTAATGGCAGTAATACAAGTAATAATAACGAGACAGATGCTGACAAAAAAGATGATTCAGAATCTGATGAATTAGATAGTAATCAATCTGCTAGCAATACAGAAACTGAAGCTGCTGATGAGTCTGAGGAAAATTCAAGCTTAAAAGAAGATATTATATTTAAGACTGAAACTAAGCAAAATGAACAAGGTTTTTCAGAGTTTTAAAGAAAAGGTTAAAATGGAAATGAAGTTAATCTCGAATAAGTATAAAAAATACTTTTCTAAGTTTTGTTTTTCTCAAATACTTGTCCTATTTATGATTACAAGCACATTTGCTGCTGGTACAAATACAGTTATAAATACACCTTATGGAGGACAAGCAAAACAGTCACAATTAGAGCAAGTTCAAAAAAAACTTTGTATTGATAAGTTAAAAGAAAAAATTGTTGTTGCTGTAGGTGGCCCGCCATGCCCGCACTGTGTTCCTTCACAAGTTGAAAATACTGTTCGTAATCTTTACCCTAATAACCAAGCCTCAGCTCCTTTTGCCGATGCAGATATAGTCACTTTTTATGTTTCCGCAGCTCAGCTGAATCAAATGATGTCAAATATGGCTAGTGGATTTAGTCAAATTCCGGGTTCAACAGCAAATGCTTTTCGTAATGAAGCACTATATGGAAGTAAGCCTCACGTATTTGCAATTGCTCCTGATGATAGCCATGCAAATGACTTTCTTAAAGTTATTTGCAATGCTTTTACTATCACATTTAATCCACCGCCACCGCCACCGCCGCTACCACCGGTTGTTACCCCTGGGCCAGGTAAACCACCAAGAAAAAGAGATGGATCTGCGAATCCAACGCCTAGTCCTACGCCAACAGCTACACCAACACCGACACCAGCTCCAGTTGTAACTGAGCCGGCGCAGGAGGTAACTCCTACTCCTACACCAAAAAAAGATGATGCTAAGCAGAGTGATACAGAAGAAATTGAATCTGCTGGATCAACACCAGCGGCAAGCCCTACACCATCTCCTACTCCTAATCCAGATGAAGAAGGTACAATTTGTGGAGAGGAGAATGGATTTCCAACTTGCAGACGGGGTAAGAGAAGTGAAACTAAACCTGGAGAGACTTTTAAGCCAGATCCTGTTCTTCATGATGCAAGCTCAATTAATAACAGCGTCGCTGAACATTTAAGTGTTGCAATCAATAAGTTAAACGAAAATCTACTACCTGATCAGCAGGATATTCTTAATAGTTTAATGAATAAAATTGAAGCTAAACTAGTTGTTATGCACGAGATTGATTTTCCAAAGCTATTTAGTATTGGTGGTTTAGAAGATCTGTTTGGAGAGATTCAAGTTGGTATTTTTGTTAATCCAATTGATGCAGTGGCTTTGATTAGTGGGGGTAATGATAATCAAGTAATTGATTTTTATGCAGAAGGTGCTTTTGATGAGCCAGTTGTTGAATTGCCCTTAGCTAGTTTTAAAGATTTAAATGGTGAAACAGGTTTTGCCTCTACTGACCTCGAGATCAACCCTTCTAAGCCAATAAGTAATAAATTATTAGAATATGGCTTTGAGACCAAACAAGTGTTTAAGAATAGATTTGATTTCACTTATTTTGCCTTAAGTTATTTGGATTTATACCTTGATGAATTAATGGAGCCAAAAAAGCTTGATAATAATGCTATAGATTATTCTAATTCTACTTTTGGAGAAGTGAAGGAGCCTATAGTTGATTTTAAAGTCAATACTGGGAATGGATCAGTTGAGATTTACAATTATTCCAATATTGGAACCAAGAATATTTTAGAGCCCAGATCTTTAGCGGATCTGAGATAAATCCTATTTAACTAAAGAGCTTAGATCTGAACCAGTAAGACCATACTTCGTTCGCACCTTTTTTAGTCAGTCAAAAAAGGCGCGATTTACTAATATTAACTTAAGCTGCTGCTTTCAATTCATGTGAGCATTGGTTTCTAAACTTTTTACCATATGCAATTTTGTCTTCGCTTATATAGTCATTGTAGAAGCTTTGTAAGCGCTTTCTAAGCAAGCTTCTGCCTCTATGAAGTCTGGATTTTACAGCAGGTACTGACAAGTCCAATACTTCACCTACCTCTTGGTTTGAAAGGCCATCAACGTCTCTTAGGATAAAAATTGCTCTATATTCATCTGGCAATTCGGAAATTGCCTTTTGAAGTTCAGCTTTAAGTTCATGCCGAGTAGATATATAATTTAAATCTGATATATCACTTCGGTCTTTGCCCCATGAAGAAGCAGCAGTTGGATTTACTTCATCTAAGCCAACAGCAAGATGTTTTTTTCTTCTTCTTAACTTCATAAAGGAAGTGTTTACAGTTATTCTATAAAGCCAACTTGAGAAAGCAGATTTACCCTCAAATTTTTGTATTTTTGTGTAAACGGCAACAAACACATCTTGTAAAATTTCTTCTGTATCTTGTTCATTACGGGTAATTCTCATTGCAAGATTGTGTACCTTATCTTGGTATCTATTGATTATTTCAATAAATGCTTCAGTCTCACTAGCTTTTAGCATTTCAATCAGTTTTTCATCATTTAGTCCTGCAAGAGATTCTAAGTTCATAAGTACCTCCTATAAGGATAGTTCTTTAAGCTGAAGTCAGTGTGTCATTTTGCTAGATTTAAGTTGTCACGATTATGTAACAAGCTTGTACAAATTAGGTAAAAACAGATACTTATAGGCTTTATTTGCTCTTAGAGCCTTTGAACTAAGGGCTTTTAGTTCTGTTAGTGAATTGGCTAGTCTACTGGAACGCTAAGATTCCCTATGTTAGCCTAAAGAAAATGGAGCTTAATAATGACCGAAGTAAAAACTGTTCACTGTAAAAAATTAAAAGAAGAGTTACCAGGTTTAGCTAAACCACCTTTCCCTGGTGAGATCGGAGAGCAAATTTTTAATAATATCTCTGCAAAAGCATGGTCTATGTGGGTAGATGATTTTCAGATCAAAGTCCTAAATGAATACCGCTTAAATATGGGTGATCCCAAAGACTATCAAGCTTTAGTTGAGCAAATGCTTTTGTTTTTAAATCTCCAAGAAGGTGAAATTGCTGAAGTAGAGAATGCGGAGCGTGGTAGAGGAAACGCCTAATGAAGCTAGCAATTATTGGTGGCGGAAATATGGGCACTGCTTTTGGGGTTGCATTCCAAAATTCAAATTTAGTAAAACCAGAAAATATTTATGTAGTAGAACCTAGAGAAGAACAGCGAGAATTTCTAAAGCAAAAATACGCTTGGAATTCAAATAATAAAATTTGTGAAAATCTAAAAAATTTTGATGTTGTAATTTTAGCACTTAAACCTCAAGACTATAAAGATCCTTGCGTACAGCTTGCTAGTTATATCAAAGATAATACTTTAGTGATTTCTGTAATGACTGGAATTCAAATTGACGAATTAAAAAGAATTCTTGGAACCACTAAAATAATAAGGTGTATGCCAAATACTCCAGTTTTAATCAATCAAGGAGTTACGGCTTATCTTATTGACCCAGAAGTTGATCAAAACTCTATTGATTTAATTGAAACTATTTTAAATCAAACAGGTATAGCAATAAAAGTAGATAATTCTGATTTGATTGACGCTGCCACGTCTTTATCTGCAAGTGGGGCTGGTTTTGTATTTTATTTAATTGAAAATATATTGAAAGCAGGCAAAGAGCTTGGATTTGATGAGCTAAGTAGTGAAAAGATAACTTACCAGACTATACTTGGATCATTAGAGCTTTGGAAAAGTAGTCAAACTGAAATTACAGAATTGAGATCACAAGTTACTTCTAAAGGTGGTACTACTGCTGCCGGAGTTGAAGTTTTAGAAAATGCTCAAGTTGGCAAAGCTTTAATTGATGCCTTTGTTCAAGCAAAAAATAGAGCTAAAGAGCTTTCTAGAAATAATTAAGTTCCTAGTTTTAATAGCTTAAATTGCAGTCAAAGAAAGTTCTTGATTCATGAAATTTAAAAATTTACATTCTTTAAATATTTTTTTGGGTAAAAAATGGGTAGTACAGAAATACAAAATAGGCGTCATCACCCTGAAGGTCAATAAATATAATCAATAAATATAAAAAGCCCCTGTATTTACTTCATACAGGGGCCGGTCGTACAACTTGTATGTTAAGGAGGTCTCACAACAAGAGATCCAATTCCACCCATCGGCGAATACTTTGCCATACAACTTGGGCGAATTTGTCACAAATTTGTAAAAAAATAGTAATAAATTTGTATGTTTCTGCCTAGAGGTTATTTCTCGCTACGCTTCTTAAATCGAATTCAGGTCTAAAGTATGGTGGTTTTTAAAACTTGAGAATTTTTTCTGGAAAAATATATCCTGTAAATAGCTGTAAATACTATAGTTAATTTCAATTGCTTAAAACTCAATAAAATACTCCTTAAGGGGATTTTTAATGGCACCGATATCAAACTTTAGAAAGTAGAAAACACCTGCATTTTAAATGCAGGCAAGGAGTAATTAAGCTAGAGAGGAGCCCTGATGTACGGAAAAAATGCTCATGCTGCATATCAAAGCGTTCAGGTAACAACGACCGATAGAGGCCGTTTGTTGTTAATGATGTATGAAGGAGCGATTAAATTCCTTCGCCAAGCCAAAGCAGGGCTTGAAGAAAATGATATCCCAAAATTTTGTCGGTTCTTAAGTAAAGGCCAAGCAATAGTGGCAGAGTTAATGAATACTCTTGACTTTGAAAAGGGTGGAACAATTGCCCGTGATTTAGACCGTTTATATGATTTTATGCTTTTCTATCTAACCGAGGCTAACCTACACAGAGATGCAAAACGTATCACAAGAGTTATTGGCTTATTAGATACTATTTATAACGCCTATAAAGAAATCATTGAAGGCGAGAAAAAATCAGCAGAAGTTACTGAAGATAAAGACGAAACTGCTGAAGCCAAAAAAGACAGAGTACAAATTTCTCTCTAGAAATAGAGGACGGTTTTCACCGCGTTCTCCCCTTTTTCAGTTATGATTTAACATACCTGAAAAAGGGGAGAACTTTTTATAGCCATTCGATTCCAGAATTGCTTACAGAAATACACTTTATGTCAAATAATTGACGCATTTCAAATCTTTATTCAACTAAGATAAGTGCTACCGTAGCTATAATCAAAGCATCTTAAACAAGGCATAAACTATTAATCTATCTAATTTTATAATGTCTGACTCAAAGAAAAGTTTATCAGAATTATCAGCCTTAATGAAGAACGATTGGGATCGTAGGTTAGATCACGACTATAGATTTTGGATGAGTGATGGTTATGAGAATGATGAGGCAATGTGGTCTAGTGGCGAAAGGGACTATGAAATAATTACAAAAGGGCTTGATGATTGTGCAACGAAAACACAACTAGAACTTGGATGCGGTGTTGGTAGATTATTAAGACCAGCACTTAGAAAATTTAGAAAAGTCATTGGTGTCGATGTATCTGAAAAAGCAGTTAAAAAAGCAACTAGCTTGTTAGGTGAGAAAGACGGTCTAGAGTTAATTGTAGGGAATGGATTTGATCTTGCTTCGATACCAGATAGTTCAGTAGATGTTGCTTTAAGTTTTGCAGCAATTACAAGTATACCAACAGATATTATTGCAAATTATTTTCGTGAAATTCATCGTGTTTTAAAAAGAGATGGAATTTTTCGTCTCCAATGCTATTTGGGCAGGCCTCAAGAAGTAAGCCATGATGACACTTTACATATCAGATGTTATGCGGAAGATAGTTTTAGAGCTGCTATGAAAGCAGCTGGTTTCACGGTTGAAAGTATAGAGGAGCTTGTTTTGCCTTTCCAAGTTTCTTTTAAAGAAATTGGAATTACTGCAATGATAGTGTCACTTAAGAGAGAAACTGTAGCACCAGAATCGAGTAAAGAAATTTCTAGATTGCTATTACCAACAGGTGAATCTACTAGCACAGAAGTTGTAGATTCTAGCGATCTTGAAACTTGGATGAGTTTAAATTATGCCAAGAAATTAGTTAGGCAAGGGGACTTAGCTAAAGCTGAAGAGACAGTACAATTTGTGGCTAACTCGACAAGAAATACAGCTATAGATGTTCAGGATCTATTGCAAAAAGTGATTTCAGAAGTAGAGAAAGAAACTGACTCAAAAGTTTCTGTTGTAAAAGCATCAAGTGCTGAAGCTGTAATTGATAGTGAGCTATTTAGAAACAACTATTCAGTTCTTAAAGAAAGATTTCCACATGTAGCTAAGTTATTACTAGATTATCTAAATTCTTCTAATCCAGAATCGATAGAACTAAGAAGTTCTGAGGAAGGTTTAAGCTTATTTTGCATGGGGCAATGTCTAGATCATCCAACTAAGCCGGTTAGTGCTGCCAAGAAGTGGGCTGAATTAGCAGTAAGGCAATATTCCGTTAATAGATCAGATTCAATTTTAGTTTATGGATTTGCTTCTGGAAAACATATTTATGAACTTTTAAAAATAACTGAAAAGAAAGTTGCAGTTTATGAGCCTTCACTAGCAGTTTTGAGAATAGCATGTGAGAATTTTGAGCTTCGAGAAGTGTTTAATAAATTAAGTGATTTTTGGGTTGGTAAAGAAGTTACAGATTCTTTGCCTGAAAATGCTGAGTTAATAATTAGACCACAAACTCAAGCTGTTGAGCCTTTGCCATGTGCAGAATTAAAATCAAAACTTTATGGGGTAAGAGGGTTTAAAGAACTTAACCCGAAAATTGGAGTTCTAGGTCCTTTAATGGGTGGGACTCTAGATATGACAACTTCAGTTGGAAGATCTTTAGTAACCCTTGACCAGAGAGTTAATCTGTATGACATGAGAGAGTTTGCTGGTGGTTATAATGATTTAAATAAATTCGTTAAAAATGCCACTA
>JAGRAS010000054.1 GCA_020434465.1 Bdellovibrionales bacterium
AGTAAAAAGCTTGTTACATCTATTCGAATTGGTTTATCGCTGGATTTATCAAATTTGCCTATGGGAATTGAAACTGAAATTGGCTTGGAAGTTCGGTAATAACCTTTATTTTTGAATTCACTTTCGCCAGCATTAAATTTCTGAATATCGAAAAAAAAATCTAAGTTCTCTTGTGATGAGGTTCGTGGGTTTTGATCTGGGGTCATTTTTTTACTTCATTATAATACATTACAGGTTCTGTAATCTAAATTATAAAGAGAAAAAAAAGATAAGCAAAATTCTAACTATTATTAGATTAATTCAGAGCTTATTGAATTATGGAATTAAACTTAGGATATTATAAGTTATTAAAATTCTTAAAATATTTAAGCCTTATAGTTATTTGAGCCTTGTAGATATTTAGCCTTATAGTGGCCAGTCTCTTAACATCCTTTCAGTTTCTTCAGCATGACCAGTCTCATCGCGTAAAATGTCTTCTAGAGCAACTACCAAGCCCTTATCTCCAAACTCTTCAGCTTGTTTTGCTCTTTCTGTGTAATCTGCTATTGCTTTGCGCTCTGCTGCAAGCACAGACTCAAGCATTTCTCTGTTAGTTTTAGCGCCAGGAACAGGGCGAGAAGTTGTGGTTGGCTCACCACCTAGAGCTACAATCTTGTTAGCTAAGAATTGAGCATGTGTTTGCTCGTCAGTTACTTCATTTAAAAAGAAAGTAGATAATTGAGGTCTGTAAGGACCAGTAGTCTTGGCTGCGTAAGTAATATACTGGGTGATTGCACCAAGCTCACCTGCGAGATCATCATTAAGAGCATTGATAAGCGCTTGTTTGTCCATATTAGTGATCCTCTATTTTGTTTTAATTAGACTAGCAAAAAAGCGTAAAAAAATCAATTTTAACGGGCTGTTTATTTTTTTCATTCTATTTATTTTATGTTTTTTTATCTAATCTAGATCATATGAAAAATTTGATTATCTTTTTATTATGCTACGTTTTATGTTTGAACTCTGCTTTTTCTGATGAAAAGAAAAGTTTAAATATTGAATCTAATAAATTTGAAAACATTTCTACAGAAGGAGTTGGTCAACTTGCTAAAGATGCTCTCTGGGTTAGCGGTGATTTCTTTAGAGGAGTTGTTGTAAAAAGTAAAGTTATAGACTTTGCAAGGTTATTGAAAGCCAATGGAATTCGATATGTTTATATTTTTGCTGGTCCTTTTAAAGTAAACGGGAGCTTACCTTTTTTTGCTTATTCAAATTCTGCGAAAGAAGTTGTTCGCTTACTTATATCTGAGTATCCAGAATTAGTAATTTTACCCTGGATAGGAGGTCTTCAAAATAAAAGCGTGTTTTTAGAAAAAGAAGATTGGGTACGTCACGCAGTTGAAAGTATCAGTTTGCTGGTAGGCAGCTTGGGGGTTCCTGGAGTTCATACAGACTTTGAATTGATTCTCCCTGATAGTAAGTATGTTCTTGAAGAAAGAAAGATTCCAACAGTTAAATTCGACATTAACCAATTCGGAAGGCTTTTAGTTGATTTTCATTTACGATTAAAAAATAAACTCCCTAATATTTTTGTATCTACAGTAGTTGGATCTACCTCACATGGAGTTAAGCTTTGGAAGTGGCAGCCAGAATTCGATGAGATTGCTGATCTCTGTAAGTATACTAATCAGATAGCATTAATGTTTTATGATACTAAGATTAAAAATAAAAAAGATTATGAAGAAAGTTTAATTGAACAGTTAAAGCATGTTCGAAATTGGAAGGAATCTAATTGTAATGCTAGTACTGATTTTTTACTTGGGGTTGGGACTTTTGAAAATTCTAAACCACTTGATGCTTATCGAGATCTTAAGATTGAAAATTTGGAAAATCATTTTTTAACTCTTAAAAAAATTCGTAAGAATATGAAAGGGGACTCTGCTTTTTTTGATGGAAATGCAATTTATGCAAATTGGACTACTGATGAGTCTGAATGGGAAACAATTAGAATCTTAAGAAATTAATTACTATCAATTTTTTTGGCTTGCTTAGAAATGTATTCTAACTGTCTTTTTAGTCTCGAATAACAACTGTATTTTTTTATCGATTTGCTGCAGACTTGCTTTGTTTGTAGAAGCTTTACATTTAAATATACTCAAATAAATCAAGTAGTTAGCTAATTCTCTAAGCCTTTTTTACGCACCACTTGACTATCATAGGCCTAACACTATAAACCTTTCACTCAGAGAAAAGTTTCTTAATTACAAGAGCTTGCTGAAATTATTATTAGCTAAGTATAAAGTTTAAGGAGAGTCAATCAATGGCGGCTGATGGTATACAAGACAGAATTAGGGCGATTATCGTAGAGCAATTAGGTGTAAGTTTAGAAGAAGTTACACCTGAAGCATCGTTCATTGAAGATTTAGGGGCGGATTCACTAGATATAGTTGAGCTGATTATGGCTCTTGAGGAAGAGTACGATATGGAAATTCCTGATGAAGATGCTGAAAAAATCCAAACAGTACAGGATGTAATTTCTTACGTTAGTGGAAGACAGTAAGGTTTGAAGTTTCTATTAGAAACTTTACCTCCGATAGATTGGATTTTATTATTTTGATTTTGATAGCCTCAGATTTTCTGGGGCTTTTTTATTTTAACGGATAGAAAACATATGGCTATCTCAGCTTTAAAGAAAAATGACGCTGAAATTTTTCAAATCATTCAAAAAGAAACAGAAAGACAAGAGTATGGATTAGAGCTGATTCCTAGTGAAAACTTCGTCAGTTTGGCTGTGCTTGAAGCTATGGGGTCTATTTTAACCAATAAGTATGCTGAGGGCTTACCAGGTAAAAGATATTACGGTGGTTGTGAAGTTGTTGATGAAATTGAAAACATAGCTAGAGAGCGTGCCAAAGAACTATTTGGGGCTGAGTTTGTGAATGTTCAACCTCACTCTGGAGCAACTGCTAATCAAGCAGTTTTTGAGTCTGTGGTAAGCCCTGGCGATACTGTAATGGGCATGCGCTTAGATCAAGGCGGCCATTTAACTCATGGAAGTCCAGTAAATTTTTCAGGTAAGCATTATAATATCGTTTCTTATGGGGTAAGAGAGTCCGATGGTTTAATTGACGAGCAAGAGGTAATTGAACTAGCAAAAAAACATCAACCAAAGTTAATTATTTGTGGAGCTTCAGCTTATTCAAGGCAAATTGATTTTTCACTTTTCAGAAAAGCTGCGGATGAGGTTGGCGCAAAAGTTATGGCTGATATCGCGCATTATGCAGGTTTGGTTGCTGCTGGTGTTTATCCTTCCCCGATTCAGTTTGCAGATTTTGTTACTACCACAACACACAAGACTCTTCGTGGCCCGCGCTCAGGCTTGGTAATGGCTAAAAAGGAAAATGCTAAGGCGGTAAATAAGTCTGTTTTTCCTGGTCTGCAAGGTGGGCCGCATATGCACACGATTGCAGCCAAGGCTGTTGCTTTCAAGGAGGCTTTACAGCCATCTTTTATTGAATACTCAAAGCAAGTAATTGCAAATGCAAAAGTAATGAGTTCAGAGCTTATTGCGAAAGGTTTTGAGATAGTATCTGGAGGAACAGATTCTCACTTACTAGTTGTAGATTTAAGACCTGCTAATATAACTGGAGCAGAGGCAGAAAAATTATTAGATTCAGTTGGAATTACTGGAAATAAAAACTCTATTCCGCTTGATCCACAGCCTTTTACCGTATGTAGTGGGATAAGGCTTGGAACACCAGCTATTACTACTAGAGGCATGAAGGAGAATGAAGCAAAACTTGTAGCTCAGCTTATTGCAAGAGCTATTGAGGCTAGAGATGATTCTTCTGCTTTAGCTAGTATTAGGGAAGAAGTAAGAGATTTAAGCTCTAGCTTTCCAATGTATAAGGAACTTTTAGTTACAGATTAAAAATATGCATTGCCCAAAATGTACATCAGAAAAACTGTCAGTTGTTGACTCTCGTAGTGATGGCGATGCTATTCGTAGGCGAAGAGAATGCCAAGATTGTGACTTTAGATTTACTACTTTTGAACGAGTTGAGTTAACTTTGCCATTAGTTGTTAAAAAAGATGGGCGTCGTGAATTATTCAATCGGGATAAGGTTCGTAGTGGTATAATGAGAGCTTGTGAAAAGCGCCCAGTAAGTATGGAAGAGATAGATCGCTTAGTTGATAATATTGAGCAAAAAATTAACAACATGTGTGAAAAAGAAGTTTCCGGTCAAACAATTGGAAAGATTGTAATGGAAGAATTACAATCATTAGATCAAATAGCTTATGTTCGTTTTGCGTCTGTTTACCGTGAATTTTCAGATATTAGCCAATTTGTAGAGACTTTAAAAAATCTAGTTGATGTCAAAGGCGCTATTCCTGTTGTTTCTGATAAAAAGAAAGTCGTTGGGGGTTAGATGTTTGCAGGTATTATTGAAGAGTCTGCCAAAGTAGTTGAGTTAACTCCTGTTGGCGATGGTGCTAAACTAGTATTACAAAGTTCTTTAGATCATTCTGAAACAAGAATTGGAGATTCTATAGCGGTTGATGGAGTTTGTCTTACTGTTATAGAAAAAACTGATGCAAAGCTTACTTTTGATTTAGCAGCTGAAACTTTAAGAAGGTCTACTCTTGGAGCTTTGTCTGCGGGCTCGACGGTGAATTTAGAAAGATCCTTAGTTCTTGGATCTCGAGTACACGGGCATTTTGTTTTTGGGCATGTAGATACAACTGCTGAGATTATGAATAAGAGCCCTGAGGGAAATTCGATAAAGCTAACATTAAAGCTTAGAGATATAGAGTATATTGATTCTATTGTATCTAAAGGATCGGTTTCAGTCTCTGGTGTTTCGCTTACTGTTGGCGAAGTTTTTAGCGACTCATTTACAGTTTATATTATTCCCCATACTGAAGAAGTTACGACTTTGCTTTCAAAGCAAATAGGAGATAACTTTAATATTGAAATAGATATGCTTGCTCGTTATGTAATGGCACAGCTTTCCGCGGGGTCTGTTAATTTAAAAGCTTCAGGGATGAATTAAATGGCAATGATTAATTGTTCGCCGGTTGAAGACGTAATTAAAGCATTTAAGGCAGGTGAGCCAGTTATTATTCTTGATGATCCTAAGCGAGAAAACGAAGGTGATATTGCTGTTGCTGCTGAACTAGTAACACCAGAACACATAAGTTTTATGATGAAAAATGCTAGAGGTTTAATCTGTGCTAGTATTTCTCCTGAGATTGCAAATAGACTAAATTTACCATTGCAAGCCCCAATAAACAGTTCTCTCTTTAACACACCATTTGCAGTAAGTATTTGTGAAGCATCTGAGTCAACGAGCGCTGTTTCAGCTAGAACGCGAGCTAAAACTATAAGAGCTTTAGCTAACCCTAATTCTTTACCTGAAGATTTTAATTCTCCTGGCTGTGTTTTCCCATTAATTGCTCATCCAAGAGGTGTGCTTGGTCGAGATGGACAGACTGAAGGCTCTTATGATTTAGCAAGATTAGCTGGATTAAAATCTGCTGCGGTAATCTGTGAGATATTAAATCCAGATGGAACGATGGCAAGAAATAAAGAGCTACAGGAGTTTTCTAAGCAACACTCATGCTTAATTACAAGTGTTGAAGATATTAAGAAATACCGACTTGATCATGAAGTATTTATTCAAGTTGAATCAAAAACTACTATGCAAACAAAGTATGGTGAGTTTTCAGTTATAGTTTTTATGGATGAGGTTGAAAAGAAACAGCACCTCGCATTAACAATTGGTGATCTAAAGTCTGATTCCAGTCCCTTGGTTAGAATTCATTCAGAGTGCTTGACTGGTGATATTTTTGGTAGTTTGAGATGTGATTGTGGTGATCAATTAGATAATTCCTTAAAACAAATTGCTGAAGCTAAAACAGGAGTTTTGCTTTATCTTCGCCAGGAAGGTAGAGGTATAGGATTGTCAAATAAGTTAAAAGCCTACTCACTGCAAGATTTAGGTCATGATACAGTTGAAGCTAATATTGAACTTGGGTTTAAACCTGATTCTAGAAGTTTTGCTGCGGCTGCTAAATTGTTAGAGCATCTTGGTGTAGAAAAAGTACGTTTGCTGACTAACAATCCAAGAAAGATTGATACTCTAAAAAGACTTGGAGTTGAAGTTGTCTCTCGAGAAGCTTTAATTATACCTCCTAATCCTTTTTCTAAATCTTACTTAGAAACAAAAAGAGAAAAACTGGGGCATTTACTATAGTTTTATTCTTTAAAACGATTAATTACTGTTAATAACATTAAAAAATTCAGTAAGTTACCTAGGCTGCAACATTCAATAAAGACTACATTTTTTGTAATTTTATGTTACTATGGCCAGCTATAACTTTATAATAGAAATGTGGATTAGCGATGTAACTCAGTTTATTATTTCGCTAAGAAGGGAGTTTTAATGCGAAAGTTTGAAGGTCAGCTTACAGCAAAGGATATGCGATTTGGTATTGTTGCTGGGAGATTTAATAATTTCATTGGCGAGAAGCTAATTGCTGGCGCAATTGACACGATTATCAGGCATGGCGGAAGGCGAGAAGATATAACTTTAGTTCCGGTTCCAGGAGCTTTTGAAATTCCATTAGCTGCAAAGAAGCTAGCTCAAACAAATTCAGTCGATGCGATTATTGCACTTGGCGTTGTAATTAGAGGAGCCACCCCTCATTTTGACTATGTTTGTGGAGAGGCTGCAAGTGGTATTTCAAGAGTCTCACTAGAAACTGATGTTCCGGTTGCCTTTGGCGTTATTACGGCTGATACCGTGGATCAAGCTATTGAAAGAGCAGGATGTAAAGCTGGAAATAAAGGTGTTGAGGCTGCAAGTGCTGCAATTGAAATGGCTAGTTTGGTGCAACAAATAGAGAAGAACTCTGCTTATGAAAACTAGAAGAAAAAGCCGTGAGTTTGCGTTACAGTGTCTTTATTGTTGTGATGCAACTGAGAATTGGTCTGATAAAAATTTGAATTTTTTGATTGATTATTTTAGTAGCGAGTCTAAGACTGATTCTTTTCTTGTAGAAATAGTTTTTGGTGTTAGGGATAACTTGCTTGTAATTGACGATCAGATTTCATTTGCTAGCGATCGCTGGAGTATCGATAGAATGGCTAGAGTTGATCGTAATATTTTAAGATTGGCTAGTTTTGAGATTGCCTGTTTAGAAGATATTCCTTTAAACGTATCAATAAATGAAGCAGTAGAAATTGCAAAAAGATTTGGTGCTGACGATTCCCCAATGTTTGTTAATGGCGTTCTTGATAATGTTGGTAGAAGCATTAGCCAGAATAAACAAACTTCTTCTTTTACACAGCAAGGATCTAGTAGGTTAAAAGCTGTTGGCTAGTTCTTTAGTTTTTATAAGAATTTAATTCTGTAAAAGATTAATTCCTGTAATCGACCATTCAAACGCAGGTGTTTTTCCAACCTGTTCAACTAAAATGCAGCTCGCATTAACAGAATTATTGAAAAATATAACTATATCACTTTGTGATCCATAGTATGGATAACCATCATTGGTGAAATTAATTGCTCCTTGCCAAGGTATGTCGGACTTAAGAAGATAGTCATCTTTATTTTTCCAAGTGCTAATCTCATTATTTTCACATTTTTCTTTTGCATAAATTTTTAACGCTCGTGGAAAGTCAGCTCTAAATTTTCCTAATTTAAGTTCAATTCCAGAAAAGCTAACTGGCTCTACTAAGTTAATTAAAAGCCATTCATCTCCATTTTGCTTACCTAAGCCAGTTGACCAGCGGGTAGCTTCGCTAATATCAGTAATTCGTCTTAACTTATTTGTTGAGTTATTAGCAGAAGCTGATAAAGAAGCAGTTTCTTTTCTAAGTGGTATTTTTTTCTTGATTTTAAACTTATTTGGATTGAGTGCTAGCTCGTAACCTTCGTTCTTGTAAATATATAATGAAGGGGAAGTCAATCTTTTAGAAATTGTTTTAGGCAAATTCAAAACTTGGGGATTTAGAAAATATGAATTGATTCCAGCAAAAACTGCAAAAAGAACTGATAAAAATAAGGAGGATCTAGGGTTTTTTGAGAGTATATAGACCGAAGAGATGATTAAAACAGCGATTGTAAAAACATTTAAAGCTAGCGAGCTAAATCCTGGTGTCAAACGGGAAACGGATTTAATAGGACCTAATGTTGCCAGATGCGCAG
>JAGRAS010000055.1 GCA_020434465.1 Bdellovibrionales bacterium
TAAACGTATAGTGAAGAGCCTAGGCCAAGCTGCTTGTCGGTTAAAGTTTCTCTTCTATAGGCATCAACTAAAATATCTTGAGTTGCACTAAAAAAAGCAATCCATATTGCAAATACTCCAACCCAAGTTATGTTAGACTTAGGTGTATTCATACCCATTAGAGCAATTCCAATGACAAGCAATATTTGAGAAATGATAAGCCAACCTTTTCTTCTTCCGAAAATTGGCGGCATGTATCTATCTAGAAAAGGTGCCCATAAAAATTTAAGAGTGTACGGCAAGCCTGCAAAGGCAAAAAAACCTATTGTTGTAAGATCAACTCCCTCCTCTCTTAGCCAGGTCTTTAAAGTTGTTTTCGTTAGTAACAAGGGAAAACCGGAAGCGATGCCCATAAATAAAGCGATTAGCATCTCTTTTGAGGCTAAAGCACTTCTAAACTCTTTGCTTACTGTGCTTATTTGAGCGTTAATACTTCTTAAAAAAGCCATCTCTCTATTTAACAGCCTGTAATTATTGCATAAATTTAAAAAAAATCTATCAAAATCATAGATACTTAAGCTAAATCTCTTGCATCTTAACCTATGACCTAATTTTTGAAAGGATCAAAGATGTCCGACGATCAGGAAGCCTATGCTAAGGCCATGGAGGCCGCCAATAATTCACTAAACTTTGTAAGTGATATTGAACTTAACATTGGGGTTGAGTTAGGCAGAACAGAAATACAGATTGAAAAAGTTCTCAATTTAAAAAAGGGAAATGTTCTGGAAGTAAATAAACTTTCAGGAGAGCCTCTTGATGTTAGAAGCAATGGAAGATTAGTTGCCAGAGGTGAAGCTGTAATAGTTAACGAAAAGTTTGGTATAAGGATTACTCAAATAGTATCGCCAGAAGGTTCCGACGATATTTATTAAGAAAATCTAAAATTTTAATTCACAATATCTAAGCATATCAAATCAAAACGCGGAATTTTAACATCAAAAAACTCGCCGTTTTCATTCTGGAATGTATATGTTCCATGCATTGAGCCATGAACATCATCTATAGTAGAACCACTACCATACTGAAAACTATCGCCTGGATTTAGAACTGGTTGTAAACCTATAACCCCTTCCCCTTTTACATCAGCAAATTGTATTCCTCCTGAGAACACTATCCAATGCCTGTTAATTAGCTGCACAGTATCAGAGCCCAAATTCTCAATTGTTACATTGTAACTAAACGCGTAAACATTATTTTTTGGATCTGAGTGTTCAGTTAAATATTCAGGGACAACCGTAATCTTTATGTGATTAGTGATTAAACTGTAGCCCTCATCTGGTCTTAGATCAGTCATGATAAATCAACACCTAGCTCAAGACAGTTATTTTTGCAATACATATAGTCAGCGATATTTGGTTTTACCGTTAGGTTTAATATCTACTGTCGCTGGCTATGTTACTCAATAACAATCAAATAATCCTGGTTTAAATCTTAGCTTTTTCAGCCAGATTTCTGGCTTCTTCAGCATCTACATTATCAAGCCTTAAGCGAAATTTTAAATTATTAACATATTTTTTTTCAAAAACATCAATTTTTTCATCAATAATTATTATTCGCCAAACCATTGCTAATAATTTTTTCTTTTGAGCTTTGCTAAAATTCTCACAAATACCATGCATAAGTTTTTCAACAACTTCTTCATCATCTCTAGCTTCAACTGCAATTTCAATTAATTGAGGAAGTTTTTCTTCTGGAACTTTAAATTCTTTTTTGAGTAATCTACAAATTTCTTCAGCTTCTTTTGGATGGATATCTTTATCAGCACCAGCAACATCAATTAAAATTACCGCAGCAGCAAGTAAGAGCTCATCTTCTGCAAGCGTGCCAGTAGAACTAGAAATATTCGCTCGTTGTGTTATTTTTTTCTTAAAAAAAGAAAAAATATTTCGTAGTAGGCTAAACTTCATTAAATAACTAATTAACTAAATTAGGTTCTGCAAGCAAGCCTCCAGTAGTGGGCTTAGGAACTCCTGTGGTTTCAGGTATGCTTATTGGAAGTTTTTTTAATGATCGTACAGCTAAATATGCAAATAGCTGCGCCTCTAAGGCATCACCACTCCAATTTACTTCATCTGCATTGAGCACCTTTGCATTTTCTCCGAATTTTTTTGCAAATTTTAATTTCAACTCTCTTAGAATCACAGGGTTTTTTCTTCCTCCACCTGCAATAATCATTTTGTCTGGAATCTTATTTAAATCATAAAAAGCTAAAGATTCAATAATAAAATGAGCAGTCAAAGCAGCAAGTGTGGCACAAGCGTCTTTAGGGCTTAAATCAAAAATCTTTTGAGGGATAATACAGTCTCTAACATCTAATGATTTTGGAGGTGGAGATTTGATAAAGTTATTGGTATTTGGAATTACAAAATTAGAAAACTCTACTAAATGATCTTCAAATACCTTCCCAGCAAGCCCAAGCTTACCATCAACATCACATTCTAAATCACATTTTAATTTTGTATAAGCATCGATTAAGCAATTTCCTGGTCCTGTATCAAAAGCTCCAATAATTTCTTTCTCATTCATTATTGTCACATTAGAAATTCCACCTATGTTAACAATTATTGATGGGATTAGTTGATCTCGCTTTGCAATTGCAAAATGATACAAAGGGGCAAATGGCGCACCTTGGCCTCCTGCTTTGATATCCTTACTTCTAAAATCAAAAATAGTCCTAATATTTGTTTTTTCAGCTAGAAGCTCACCTAAGCCAAGTTGTATACTTTTCTTTTCACTTGGCCGATGAAAAATAGTCTGTCCGTGATAGCCAATTAAATCAATATTACTTGCTTCCAGCTTTGACTGACTTAAAAAACTTTCAACTGCGAAATAATGTAAAATTGTTGATAGATATTCAATCCCAGCAATCGAAAAATTATAACCTTTATCAGTAAGCATCCTTTTATAATTCTCAACTACTGTTGCATTAATCCCCTCTTTTTCAGCAAACTCGAGCAGTAAAAATTGCGGGATTTCTTCAAACTTATTTAGCTCTCCAGATGTTTTATTAACAAGATACTCAGCTAGATTAAGCAAAGTTTTTTCAGATTGATTATATGCGAAAAATGCTGAGGCAATTTCTTTAATAAAAAAATGCCCATCTGTTTCAATGTAAGCTAGGTCGATTCCATCCTTAGAGGTACCGCTCATTAAGCCAATAACTTTTAACTTTGTGTTATTATCCATTTTTATTTTATTTTTATTAAAAACACGCTATGTAAAAGTATGCACAGAAATCAAATAATTTCTTTATTGAACTCTTATTTAACATTATATCCAAAAGAATTAGATCTTGTTAATAGCTTTAAAGATTTTATAAATACCTATGATGACTGCTTTGAAAGAACCCAAGCTTTGGGACATCTTACAGCATCTGCATGCTTACTCAACTCAAATCTGGATTCAATGTTTCTCCTTTATCATAAAAAACTAAAAAAATGGCTTCAGCCTGGCGGCCATGCTGACGGTAACACTGATTTATTCTCAGTTGCACTTACAGAAGTACATGAAGAAACTGGGTTATGCGATCTCAATCCATTAATGCAGGGAATTTTTGATCTGGATATTCATCAAATACCTGCATTCAATGGGCAGTCAGCACATTTACACTATGATTGTCGTTTTCTGCTTAATACTAGCCTAGACAAATTTATGGCAAATAATGAGTCAATTGATGCTGCTTGGGTAAAACTGGATGAAGTTAGTAAACTCACTTCAGAAGAATCAATCTTGCGTATGATTCGTAAAACCAAGGCTTTTTTGAATCGTTAAAAATTGATAAACATCGTTTGTTTTTTATTCTGAACAAGATCTATGTTTTTATCTAATTCTAGAAACTACCACATAAAATCTACGTCTTAATATTTAATCATAGTAAAGTTTATAAGATTATATAAAGCTAGTTGAAAAATCAGATTTTAAGGAAAATATGGCCTTAATTTAGCTGGGTTCACCGCATGCTTTATTGCTATAATCTGCAATTTCAAAGACTTGCTTTCTTTGTTAGGATAAATGGTTTAAGACAGATAAATAAGTATTTGTTCATAGATAAGGTTATTATGTCCCTAAGTGGTAATGAATCAACAGCAAAATCCAGTAAAGAAAGTAATAGCCCTCTTTCTGTGATTATCCCTGGATCTGAGCTAGTCATTAGCGAAACAAGAAAAATCGTAGGCGATACTGAAAAAAGACAAGATGCCGCAGCAGAGATTGCTCAAAAAGATCCAGTTATTGTTATGGAACTTTTAAAAACAGCAAATGCACTTGCGTTTACTGAAGGTAAGCCACCCATCACAACTCCTCGTGGCGCAATTATTAGGCTTGGTGCAACAACAACTATCGAAGTCCTAGATAAGATAAAAGGGTTTCCAAAGCTTGCAAATCCGGATTTGAGTAAACTTTTAGAAGAAGTTAGAAATACCTGTGTAAAAATTGCTGAAACTGCAAAGCTTATTTCTGGAATTAAAGCCCAGAATCTTGTTGAAGATTGCTACACTGCTGGCTTACTTTGTAACGTAGGAGAATTAATTGCCGTTATTCATTTAACTGAAAATTTTCTAAAAATTGTGCAAGAAAATAGTAACCGCAGTAAAGTTTTGTATCGCCTAGAAAAAGATCATAGTTTTGATATAGAAAAAATGAGTTCTTCATACTTGAAGCGAGCTGGAATACCTGAAGGAATTTTATTTGCAATTGATAAAGACATGCAAACTAAAACTCCAAATCGAGCTATTATGAAACTGATTATTGCATCCAGCATTGAATTGGTTATGGCATTTGAATCTATTCGTTGGGATAAAATCGCTCCTGACAAAAATCTTCCTCCAAAAAGTTCATTAAGAATGTTAAGCTTATCAGATTCCCAGTACGAATCTCTTTACGAAAGAGCCGGTGAAATACTTTTTAAATTAGATCCTGCAAAGGCTGAATTATACAAAAAATAGGCTAAACCAATAATGGATCTGCCATTTTACAAATTAAAGCCCGCTATACAGAACTATAGTTGGGGAAGAAAAGGAAAAGATTCAATAATTGCTAAGCTTATAGGTGAAACTCAAAATCTTAATACTACTTTTGCAGAGCTATGGTATGGCTCACATGTTAAAGCCTCTGCTGAAATCTGGAAAGAAAACCAATATCTAGCACTGACTAATCTAAGTTTAGAAGAAAAACAAAAACTTTTTGGTTCAAAAAATAATTCTTTAGTCTTTTTGCTAAAAATCCTATCAATTGCAAAATCTCTATCTATCCAGGTTCACCCGGACAAAACAACTGCGGAAAAACTTCATAAAGACTCTCCAGAAAATTATCCAGATCCAAATCAGAAGCTTGAAATTGCTATCGCATTAACTCCAGTAACTATGTTGCATGGGTTTAGAAATAAAGATGCCGTTATCAGAAACATAAAATCATGTCCGGAGCTAGCACAACTTTTAGCAAAAGATTTATTAGATGATACAAAAAGTTGTGAGGCAGAATTCTTAAAAGAAGTTTTTTCTAGAATCGTTACAAGCGACACTAAAAACGCAAAAAATCTTCAAGAAAAATTTTTAGAACGCATAAACAAAAATAAATCATGCACGACTGAAGAAGAATGCGTAAAAAATCTTTGCTCTGAGTTTCCTGAGGGTGATGCGGGGGTCTTTCTGCCACTTATTATGAATTTAGTTAGTATACAGAAAAATCAAGCAGTAGTTACCAAAGCAAATACACCTCATGCTTATTTAAGCGGGGAATTAGTAGAATGCATGACAAATTCTGATAACGTAGTAAGAGCTGCATTAACACCTAAATTTAAAGATGTAGATACCTTAATATCAATTACAAGTTTTGCGCCTAAAGAACCTGAGCTGGTTAGTGTAAAATCAAAATCAGACGATATTGAGTATTTTGATACAGGTTGTGTAGAATTTAAAATGTTTAAAGCTCTTGCTTCAGAAAATAAGAAACAAATAGATTTTGTGAGCACACCTGCTATTATAATAACAACTGATAGTTCATTTATTATTTCTACTGAGCATCACTCACTAAAAATTGAACCTGGTTTTGCCGCATTTATACCTGCTGCTACATCAAAGTTCGTTTTAGAAAATGTTGATGGCGATTGTTGGATTGCCTGTAGTTGATTTTTGTTTAGGCGTTATAAGCTTTTAAAGCTTCATCCAATACTTTAGTTGCGCGAACCAGTAAATTTGGTTCTAAAACAAAAGCTACTCTTGCTTGAGTTTTTCCTTGATTTGGTTTTAGGTAAAATCCGCTTACAGGAGCAATGAAAACAGTTTCGTTTTCAAATGCAAAATCTTTAAGTAAAAAAGTTGCAAAGCTTTGTGCACAATCAACTGGTAAATCAAGAATTGTATAAAACGCACCGCCAGACTTGAAAATGTTAACGCCAGGCAATTCAGCCACAGATTTCAACAAAGCATCTCTTCTATTTTGATACGTATTTTTAACATCCAAAATATATTCTGGAGGAGTTTCTTCTATCATTTTTGCGCAAGCAACTTGTGCAATAAAAGGGCTCGCAAGCCTAGTTGATGCCATATTCCATATAAACTTTAAAAGCTTCTTATTTTTTGTAACAACACATCCAACTCGAACTCCACAAAGACTAAATCGTTTAGATAGACTATCAATCATTACAATATGATCTTCATCTGGTACTTCACTTAAAACGGAAAAAGGCTGGCAATTATCAAATACAATCTCGCGATAAGACTCATCTACAATCAAATATACATTTTTTTGCTTACATAGCTCAGCCAAGCTCTTAACAGTTTCTGCATCATAAACTGATCCTGTAGGATTATTTGGGCTGCACAATAAGACTGCCTTAACTTGTTTTGTGATAGCTTTTTCTATTTCAGAAATTTCTGGCAAAGCATAATTATCTTCAAATTTTGTAATTAAAGACTTTAGCTTCACACCTGCTAGAGCAGAAATACCAATGTAATTCGCATAAGTGGGATCAAATGTTAGAATCTCTTCCCCGGGATCACAACACGCTGCGAATGTAAATAAAAGTGCTTCGCTAGCCCCAGTTGTAATTATCATCTCATCCGGGTGAAGACTTGTTGCCAAAGTCTTATTTAAAAAATTAGCCCAGGAGACTCTTAAACTTTTCAAACCTTCTGAAGGTGCATAGTGAATCATTTGTGTTCCAAATTCATTTAAAGCTTTATAAAATGAATCAGGCGCTAGGAGATCAGGCTGACCTATATTTAAGTACCAAACCTTTTTTCCTTTCTCTTGCTGCTCTCTTGCTAAAGGTGCTAAGGCACGAATTGGCGATGGTGGAGTTCCTTCTGCTCTTTTTGAAAAACCTGGCATATTCGTAAACCTTAATTAAAAAATTCTATAAATCTTTAGATTCAGGAAACTTGAGTCTAGAACTAAGAAATTGCTTTGCCAGACTAAAGTTATTTATATTTAACTATATGAAATTAAAGGTTTATTTTTAATTATTTGATTTAAATCCTTATTTTTAGTTTTTTTTATAGTAAAACCATTAGAGTCAGGGTTAATTTTCATTACATTTATTTAAACTTTAAATTTATAATTGAACTATGAAAAAAATATTTTCAACTTATCAAAACCAGATATTTTTTTTAGCTGTTGTTTTTTTATTCTTTTTTGCTTCGTGCGGACCTGTCTATAAAACAGACTATTCTTTTACAGCGCCAACAACACAATCTGGAAAAACTTGTGTCTTCCAATGTGAAAATACTAAACTTCAGTGTGTTCAGTTAGAAGAGATGCGCTACGAACGTTGCCTAGACAGAGCAGATCGAGAATATGATCGTTGTGAAAGAAATAAGCGTTATAAGTATAAAGCAAATGGTGATGTTGAATGTGTTTCTAATTGCTATTGTTATCGAAGCTCTTGCTCAATAAACGAAGACTCTTGCGATGAAAGATACAGGTCATGTTATCAAGCCTGCGGTGGAAAAGTGAAAGCAACAACTTATTGTGTTTCAAACTGCGAAAAAGCAGCTACAAAAGACTAGATAAAAAAAACCGCAAATTTTTAATTTGCGGCTCTTAAAATTAGAAAAGAAACCTTAAAATCAGTACACCCCAACATTTTTAAGCAACTACTAAGCTAACACAACGATTACTTCCTTAGAAGGAGTAATTAA
>JAGRAS010000056.1 GCA_020434465.1 Bdellovibrionales bacterium
CTGAAGAAGCTTATTTCGCTGATAACGAGAACTATGTTGCTTGTGCATCTGCAGCAGCTTGTGCAACTGCACTACCAGGAATTTCTGCACTTTCTAACGGTACTGCAATGGCGATTTCGCTACTTGGTACTACAGGATTTACTGGTACTTCTTCTAACTCTAACGGTTCTGGTGTTACTTACACTTGGAACAGTGCTAACGGTGGTATGCAGTAAGCTATACGTAGCTAATATACAAAAAAACCAGGTCTTAAGGCCTGGTTTTTTTTTGCTCATTTTTCTCTTTTTTGCCTTTAAAAGTTCTACAAATAAAAAGCCTCTCGTTTTAAAGCAAGTTTTTCTATAAAATATCTGTAATGAAATCCTTACTGCTACTCATAGTATCAGCCTTAATTTGTGGCTTTTCTTTTACCCAGATTGATAAAAGCTATACTTTTGATAAAGAAAAATTACTTAAGGAATCTGAAGCTCTATACTTACCAAAAAAAGAAGCTATTGAAGCCATAAGTTTAGGCTATAGAAATTTTGTTGGCCACATTATTTGGTTTAATACAATCAGTTACTTTGGCAAACATTACAAGTCTGATGGGCATTACACATGGCTCTATCATATGTGTGAACTTGTAACGTCATTAAACCCACGTGCGCTTCACGTATACAACTTTTGTAGTACAATGCTATCTTGGGAAGCCGATTCAGCAGCTAAAAGTATTCAACTGCTTACAAAAGGAATTAAAGAAAAACCTGAAAGTTGGGAACTATACTATTTAAGAGGTTTTAACTATATGTACTTCTTTAAAGATAGTTTACTTGCACAACAAGACTTTCAAAAAGGAGCAAGCTTGCCTGGAGCTCCGCATTTTCTAGCAAATCTTGCGAGCAAAAAACTTGCTCTTCTTGAAAAACCAGAAGAAGCGATAGAATTTTTAAGTAATATGCTAAAAAATTCTAATGATCCTATGCAAAAATCTGCTTTAAGATTTAGACTCGAACAAGTAGTTGATGACTTAAATATTAAAAACCTAGAAACTGCTGCTAAAATCTATAAACAAAAAAATTCTTATTTCCCAAAAAAATTAGAAATTCTTGTTTCTGAAAAAATCTTACAAAATCTAACAACAGATCCTTGGGGAGAAAATTACAATATTGATCCTACTACTGGAAAAGTTTCAAGTAATTCTAAAAATACTCGATTGAGAAAAAGATGAATACGGCATTAGAAATTAGAAATTTATCTTACGGATACCGTAGCAATTGGAGCATGCGGAGAGTCCCAAGTTTATTTGAAGTTAACTTGAATGTGATACCTGGAGAGTTTTTTGGTTTTCTTGGCCATAGCGGTGCAGGCAAAACAACTACTATTAAGTGTATTCTTAGCCTACTAAAACCTACGAAAGGGCATACAAAAATATTTGGAAAAGATTCATCAAAAACTGATGCCCGAGCAGAAGTAGGGTATGTACCAGAACAACCTTATTTTTATGATCATTTAAGTGTGCAAGAAACCATCAGCATGTTTGCATCTTTAAGTGGTATAGCAAAACAGAACCTAAGGAATTCTGTGAATGCTACACTTGAAAAACTAAAAATTTCTGATAGAGCAAATGAACCGTTAAAATCTTTATCAAAAGGATTGATTCAAAGAGTTGCATTAGCTCAGGCATTAGTTGCAAAACCGAAATTACTGATTTTAGATGAACCGTTTTCAGGTCTAGATCCATTAGGCAGAAAAGAGATTGCAGATCTCTTATTTGAGTTAAAAAAAGAAGGAATCACTGTATTTATGTCTTCACACATTTTAAATGACGTAGAAGCAATTTGCGATCGAGTATCGATCATGCGCAAAGGTAAACTACAAGGAGTCTTTGAAGTTAAAAACATCCCGAAAAGCTTAAATTCTGGCAGTTATGAGCTGGTTCTAAGAGATATAAAAGAAAACTTACCCGATTTTACAAAAGAAAGCTTAAAAGATTCTTTTAAAGGCGGCTTGCTTCATCTTCAATACTCGAGCAGAGAAAAAGCTGAAGAAATGTTAAAAAAAGCTCTCGAATTGAAACTTGCAGTCGAAAAATTTTCTTATATTCGTCCTAGCTTGGAAGATTTATTTATCGAACTTGTTAAAGACACGGGAGATAAATAATATGCAAAATATAATCACAGTTGCACTTAATACTTACAGGCAATCAATACGTAGTAAAATCTTATACACCTTGTTTATTTTTGCTATTATTCTGGTTTTAATCTCTGCTCTATTTGGATCAGTAACTATTGGAGAACAATCTAAGGTCATAAAAGATTTTGGGCTATTTAGCATTTCTCTTTTTACAGTTGCTTATATTGTAATCGCTGGCTCTGCATTACTTCATAAAGAGCTTTCAAAAAAAACTATTGATAGCATACTTTCAAAAGCAGTTTATCGATGGGAATTTCTTATCGGAAAATACTTTGGAATGCTATTAATTGTTTGTATAATGATTTTGTTAATGGGCTTAGGGCTTTTTGGATTTAGTTTATTATTTGACGGCGCTCATAATCTTTTACTTTTCCAAGCATATTATTATCAATTTCTTGAATTGCTCATCATTTGTGCAGCAGCAATCTTTTTCTCTTCTATAGTAGTTACACCTTTATTGAGTGGCTTATTTACACTTGGAATATTTATAGCCGGGCGTTCAATTACTTATCTTTTATACTTTGTGCAAACTGGAGATTTAAAAGGTTTTGCAGCGAATTTTTTGAAAACATTAAATTTCATTCTTCCAAATTTAAATAAACTTAATATTAACAATGAAATTGTCTATGGCTACTCAATGAATATGGAGCATATGATTTGGTCAAGTTTATATGCAATCTCATATTCATTAGTATTACTGTCACTAGCTATGCTTTTTTTTAGCAGGAGAGAATTTAATTGAGCACTTCACTTATAGAAATCGTATTGTTTGAAAACAATAACAAGAGGTTTTTTGCAAAATTAGAAAATGAAAATAAGACTGGGTCTTTTAAAGATAGATTGATCAATTATACTCTTGACCGCCTACTTGAGCATCAAACCATCAATTCTGAAACTACAATCGTTGAAGCCTCATCAGGGAACACAGGGATTGCAATAGCTCAAGCTTGTAAAGATAGAAATTTAAAAGCAGTCATATGCATGGCTAATCATATTTCTTTAGAGAAAAAACAAAGAATTGTTTCTCTTGGCGCAGAACTAAAGGAGTTTGACGTAAGTGAAAATAAACAAGCGGAGATTGAAGCCGCAATTGAACTAGGAAAAAAAGAAAAATTTTTTCATTTCGATCAATTTGCTAATCAGGAACATATTAATGCTTATAAGCAAACTTTAGCAAAAGAAGTAATTGAACAACTCCAAGATAAAAACTTGCGTATTGATTTTCTTGTAGCTGGCATTGGAAGCGGGGCTAGCTTACGTGGATTAGGCGAAGAGTTAAAAGAAAGATATAATCCCAATCTAGAAATTATTGGCATTAGCCCAACTGTATACCCAACAAAAATTGAGGGAATCAATCCTTCAAAAATAAAAGGAGATTTTCCCATTTGGGAAAATAGGCTAAAAAACTTTGAAACAGACCGCCTATTTATTGCAGACGACGATGCGATTAACGGAGCTAAAGAGCTAAAAAAAGAGCATAATATCTTTGTTGGACCATGCTCTGGCGCTGTTTATTTTGCAGCTTTAAATCTACTTGTTAAGCCTGGCAACTACCTTTTACTATTTAGTGATAGTGGTGACAGATATGTATGGTGACAGATACGTGCTGCAAATTTGATTATTTTATTGAAAGAAAAATATATGAATACTGATTCAAAAAAATTTTTATATAAACTCTTAACAACCCCTTCGCCAGTTGGCTGTGAAGAGGCAATTCAAAAAGTTGTTAAAGCTCGCATGCAAAAATATGCAAAGACTATTGAAACAGATTATCATGGAAACCTTATTGTCGCGACTAATACTAAAGCAACTCGCTCAATCATGCTTGCTGGTCACTGCGATCAAATCGGTTTTATGGTTAGACATATTGATGAATATGGTTGTTTATTTGTCGATCCGCTTGGGGGGCTTGATCCTGTAGTTTTACCGGGAACTCATGTTATTATCAAAGGCAAAAAAGGAACTGTTGAAGGTGTTTTTGGAAAAAAAGCGATTCATCTAGAAAAACCTGAAGAAAGAAATAAACCGCAAGTAGATTTTGATAAACTCTGGGTTGATATCGGCGCAAAAAACAAAAAAGAAGCTGAAAGTCTGATCGAGATCGGCGATAGTGGCACTTTTAAATTAGGCGTAACTGAATTCAGAAATGATATCATTGTTGGCCCGGGTTTAGATAATAAGGTTGGGGTCTTTGTTGCAATGGAAGCATTAAGGCTTTGCGCAAATAAAAAGTTAGATGTTGCTCTTTACTCTGTTAGTACAGTTCAAGAAGAAATTGGACTGCGTGGGGCTCAAACTGCTGCCTATGGGATTAACCCAGACGTTGGTATTGCAATTGATGTAACTCACGCCTTTGATAACCCTGCAAAAGCATCAAAAAAACCTCCTCCTTGTGATTTAGGTAAAGGTCCTGCAATTGCACGCGGACCAAACACTAATCCTATAGTTGAAAAAATGCTTTTTGCAGCAGCTAAACAAGCTAAGATTAAAGTTCAACCTGAACCCCTTGCCAGGCTCCAGGGTAATGACTCTTATGTAATTCAAACGACTAGGGCTGGCGTGGCAACAGGTAGCATTGGTATTCCAAATAGATACATGCATACGCAAGTAGAAATGATAAACTTAAAAGACTTAGAAAATGCGGCAAAACTTTTGGCTGTTTTTATCCAGAATATTACTTCTAAGACTGATTTTAGGCCTAGATGAGCCTAGTTTTGCAACAGAGTTTGACCTTGGAAAACTAGATTAAGTATCTGAAATGAATTTATAAATAGTTTTATAAGCTTAAACCAATAAGGTAGAATCACTTTTTTGAATATTTTCATCAAATTACCCGTCCACATCAGGCTAACTATCTTGTATAGTTTGTCAACCGAAAGCTTTCTATGAAAGACTCTTCGGTGCCTATTGGGCCAAAAATAAAAGCTTATGCTTTTAATTAATTTAGTATCTGTAAATCAGATACACTTAATGAGGAATAATAATATGTCAAAGAAAAAGAATCTTTTTTCTTCTTTAACAAAAATTACAGTAGGAACTCTTGCGGGAGCATCTTTACTGTTAGGCAGCACTGCATTTGCTAATGAGCATGAAGGTGATCATGACCATGGTGATGGTACTCATGCTGAAGAAGGTGAGCAATCTTGCAGTGGCGAAGCTAGCTGCAGTGGCGAAGGCGACCACGAAGAAGGTGAGCAATCTTGTAGCGGTGAAAGCGGCTGCAGTGGTGAATCTCACTAAAACGGTCGGCCCAAGAGGCTAATGCCTCATTAAGCCTTATTAAGATAGCCGCACTTGTTGCGGCTATTTTTTTTTCATACAATATTTGGTAGAATAAAACTCTATTGATATGAAAAACTTCAACTTAGAATCTTTCGGTGGTGGTGCTGGATTAAGGCATGGACACTTTAATGATATTCTAGAAAAAAATCCTCCGATAAAATGGTTTGAAATTATTTCTGAAGAATTTATGACCTACGGCGGTAGAGTTATGCATTTGTTTGATCAGATCGCAGAGCGCTATCCCATCATTGGTCATGGAGTTACAATGTCAATTGGATCAACAGATCCAATTGATATGAGTTATCTAAAAAAACTGAAAAAATTCATGCAAAGGGTTAAAAGCCCTTGGGCTTCTGATCACCTATGTTTTACTATGGTTGATCACACAAATTTAAACGAGCTTGTACCCATCCCGTTTACTGATGAAGCTGTAAATAACTGTGTAGAAAGGCTAAAGATCATTCAAAACGAATTAGAAATTCCATTTTTGATTGAAAATGTTACCAGGTATATGACAATTTCTGATCGTGAGATGTCTGAAATTGAGTTCATCACCAGAATTTTAGAAGAGTCTAATTGTGGTTTATTATTAGATGTAACCAACGTTTATTTAAATTCCATTTATCATAAATATAATGCCCTTGAGTTTATAAAATCATTACCGCTTGAAAGAGTTGGTCAGATGCACCTTTCTGGATTTCAAATTTTAGATGATGGTTCTTTTATTGACAGTCATGATGCTGAAGTACCCGACCAAGTGTGGCAGTTATTTCAGGATACTATCAAACTTACTGGTCCAAGTTCTGTCTTAATTGAATGGGATAAGCATTTACCTCCAATTGAAACCATAGTTGAACAAACTATTCTTGCAGATAACAAAATGAATGAAGCCTTAAAAGAATTGGAGGCAGCCTAGGTGGCCTTAGCAGGTGTACTTTCTGCAATTAAAGATCTGGTGCTTAATGCTCCAAGCCTGCCAAATTCGAAAGAAGAAAGAGAAATTCTTTACAAAGAGAAATTTATTAAACTCTCAGAAGAAGAAATAGAAGATCTAGCCAAAATAGAGCCAAAACAACTTAAAATTTACACCATGACTATTTTTAATGGTGAAAAATCTGGTTTAAATAATCATTTCAAAATGACTTTAGCGCTTTTAAAAAGAAACTGGGAAAAACTAGAAGATTTTCCATACAATGAATTCGAACTTGTAAAACAAATTTATAAAGTACGGCCATGGAAGTCGAATAAGTTTAGAGATCTTGCAGAGATATTTAAAGATTATTTGTTGATAAATAAAGTAGAATATTCAGAACAAATTCCTGAGTTATTTGATGTATTGAATTTTGAAATCACTATAATGGATACCAGAAGACACCTCAATGACGGTGGGCTGGAAGCATATGATTCAATAAAACTTTCTGAACTTCACAAAATGACAGTTATGGAAGTAATGTCACTAAAATATCAAGTGCCTAAATATAATCATTTTCTACACTTTTCTTTTGATATTTTAAAAACACACTCTGATTTCAGAAAAACGAAGGAATTAATTAAAGAAATTCCTAGAGCTAATCAATTTGCAATTTGCTCAAGAAATATCAAAATGCTTACTCGATGGACAAATGTTTCTGAGTTATTATGGAAGCACTTAAAGAGCCTTGAAAGAAACCAATCAAAAGAATTAGCTGAATTAGCAGATATTGCCGATGAGCTTTTTCCTGATGCAGAGAACGAAGAAATATTATTTGCAGAATTTATGGAACAGATTGCAGTATTGGTAAAACATGGAGCAATGATATTGATTTAATATTTCCGCAGTCTGCTAACCGCAACCCGCAGAACCGCAAACTGAAACTGATAAACTGCTACTGAGACTGGTGACAGAAACTGTAAAAGAAAAAAGGGCTTTCGCCCTTAAGCTAATGCTTTAATTAAGCAGTAAAGGTGAGCAGCAAGTTTATCTGCTAAGTCTTTCAATTCTTCAACTGGCTCAAGTACAAGATCAAGCACTGCTTGACACTCTCTAAGACTTGCAAAGGCAATATCATAAAAGCGTCTCTGTTCTTTTTTACTAGAACGTCCGCTACCTTCTGCAAGATTTAAGCTAACACTTGAAGCAGCTCTATCTAGTTGATTTCTCAAATGGCTTGGAAGTTTAAGCGCGACACAGCCATGATAAAAGCTTACCGATAGTTGATAAGTTCTAAAGTTGCTTCTCATAATAGTTTCTCCTTTTAAAATTTGCCAAAAAATTTGGCTTTCGCTTGCGCGCCCCGAAGGGGTGAAGCCAAATTTTTTGGCAAATTTTAAAAGGAGAAACCTATGAACAACTTTAGAACCTTCAACATCGCAGTAGAGTTTTATCGGCAGTGTCGCTCGGTTAAACTTAAAGGCGATGCTAGAAATCAATTAGACAGAGCTGCTCGTTCAATTGCTTTAAATCTTGCAGAAGGCAGAGGCAAGCGTACTAGAAAAGACCAGAGACGCTTTTTTGATATTGCTATGGGCAGCCTTAGAGAGTGCCAGGCAGTATTTATGCTTGAGCAACTTGAAGACAGTGAAGCTTGGAAGATTCTTGATAAGCTTGCTGCTCATATGTACAATCTACTTAAAAGGGCCTAAGGGGCCCTTTTTTTATTTCCGCAGTCTGCTAACTGCAACCCGCAGAACCGCAAACTGAAACTGATAAACTGCTACTGAGACTGGTGACAG
>JAGRAS010000057.1 GCA_020434465.1 Bdellovibrionales bacterium
ATACTCTACTTGAGATTGAATTAAGTCTGGAATTATTTCTCCTAACGTAGATTTAACTTTTGTCTGATGATTCACGTAATAGTGCAATCTCATATCTTTGATTTTTTCATATTTAGACATCAAGATAGGGGAGCTTGCAGCTATGGCAGGTAATAATGGTAAAATAATTCTTATTGCAGAATGTAAACGGGAAAACTCATTTTCATCAGAAAATGGTAAGTTTAAATGAACACTTTGAAGATTTACCCACCCATGAGCTCTGCAGTCAAAAAGTTTATGGTATAGAGCATAAATTTCATTACCTTCATGTTGCCATAAATAGCAGTCATTTTTTGGATTCATAAAGGGATGGCAGGCACCAGAAAGTAGTAGTGCATTATGTGCAGCAAGATTTTTATTTATTTCACATATATTAAGAGAAAAATCTTGATCAATTGCCTCAAGCGTTTTAATTGGAACGCTTGTTTTAAGTTCAATTACATGATTTGCAAGCTCATTTGACCAAGTTATTGCATCTCTTAGAACATCGGCAGATACATTATTGTTGTCATCTATCAAAATTTTATCAGCAATAGCTTTGATTTCTAAGGAATCAGAGCCCACTATCATATATTCTAACTCGACACCAAAGACTTCAAATAGGCTATACATATTAACTCGCTACTAATGGATATTTCATGCTTATGATATGGTGCTTCTCTTCAATCTTATTCCTAAGGTACTTAAGAATCATTTTATAAAGATCATCACCAAGCACCTGATCTTCAACTCCTGCATCTATGTTAGGGTTCTCATTAACTTCAATCACAACCGCCTGATTTTTATTCATCTTGAGATCTACGCCAAACAAACCGTCTCCAATTAATGAAGCAGCTTTCTCAGCAATTTTAATTAAAGCTTTTGGAGCATCTCCTACTCTAAGAGTTTCGTGTTCTCCTTCTTGTTCTTTTTTTGACTTGCTTGACCAGTTGTATATTTGCCAGTGGTTTCGAGCCATGAAATATTTACAAGCAAAAATAGCTTTGTTATTTAAAACTCCAATTCTCCAATCAAAGTCTGAGGGGGTAAATTCTTGAGCTAAAATTAGCTCCGATTTTTTTAGCATATTTTGAGCTATCTCATAGAATTCTTCTTTATTTTCTGCTTTATGAACACCCAAAGAAAAAGTTGAGTCGGGCGCTTTCAGGACACAAGGAATTCCGATTTTACTTAAAACTTCTGCAAGATTTTTACTATGTAAAATTTCAGTTTTTGGCGTTGGAATATTATTTTTAGAAAGTAATTCAGTTAAAAAAACTTTATTACTACATCGCATAATTGCATCAGGCGTATCTATTACTGCAAGTCCGTCAGCTTCAGCTCTACAGGCGAATTTATAAGTATGATGAGCTACGTGAGTATTTTCTCGGATCAATAAAGCGTCGTATGCAGAAAGTTTAGATATTTCAGTCGGTTTGATGATATCAACATTAAATCCAACTTGTTTTCCAATTTTAACAAATTTTTCTATCGCTTTTTTATTTGAAGGTGGGGCGATGTCAGCATCATTAACAAGCATCGCTAAGTCATAAACAACTTTAACACCCTTTCTTGAAGAGTGTTTCTTTTTAACAAAGTATTCATTAGCAAACATACTAACATACTCTATGTGAGCTTCCGGAATTGCGGATGCAGGAATAGGCTTTATTTTATTCAAAGTCCAATGTTTTTTTTCTTTTGTAAAAGTGGCTCTTAATAAAGGAGCTCTAAAATACTTACTTAATTCTTGAGCGAGGACTTCATATTTTTTCGATAGATTTTTTCCAAAGTATATACTTAATTCAAAAGTGTCTTTCTTGAGGTGTGATAATCGACTTTGTATTACATCTTCTAGTTCTTCATTGATAATTCTTCTAGAAGTTGGTTGATATAGATTAAGAATAGTTCTTACATCTGGAATTGCTGTATGACCACGTGCCAGTGCAAGTAAAGATACATAATACCCACTTGATTGATACTTATATTCATCACAGAGATTGAAGACTCTGTATGAATTATGCATAGAAAATCTTTCACCTTTTAAATAATCTTGGCTTGAGATAACTTCAATGACTGAGTTTTTTAATTTCCACTTCCTAGGATCGTTAACAACGATTATTTTATCCATAAAATTTAATCTTTTTTCGATAAAATCAATAAGTTTGCATCATAAGTAACAACACCAAGTAAAATAGAATGCATAAGATGATCAACCGTTACTGAATACTGTAAATCAGAGCCATAAGGATTATCGCTATAAGGATCTGAGACTAAAATATTCGAACCTTCTACTCCATTCAATACCACAAAATGACCAACGGGCTTACCGTTAATATCGTCTGGCACGAGCTTTTCGGGAGAGAGCACAGATTCTCGACTACAGTTATATAGGTAAGTTGCACTTAAACCAGTTAAAATCGGCAACTCTTGTTTTAAATATTCTCTAAATAAAGTTGGACTTAAATCGCGAAAAAGAATTTTCCCTCCAAGACTTAGATATTTAATATAAGCTTGGCTTGCTGCTAAAAATTTTGGTCGTGTTTTAACTCGCATTTGAGCAGTTAGCTTTTCTATTAAACCAGCACTATCTAAGTTAGCCCAAGTGGGATCGAACATTTCTAAGTTATAGCTGATAAGCTCTGCATTAAGGTCGCGTTTTAATGCATCTATCCCAAGAAATACAGCCAAGGTTCCACCGTCTGCAAAACTCGAGATATCCTTTAATAAAGTTTCAAGATCGATTTCAATTCCCAAATAATTATAAACAGACAATAAACTTACTGGGCCGCACGTTGAATCATCCGGTTGTTCTATCATGTTAATCGGTATTATTTTTCTTTCTGGCATAATTATTTACTTAGTTAAATTCAGTAAGTTGTGCGTTACTGTACAGCAAAAACCAAAGTTTAAAAACTAAATGCATGAATTTTGAAAATAAAGCAATAATATTAAAAACTAAAACTTAATCATGATTCAAATCGATTCTTGATTTAGACCTTTTACGGGCTTAAAAGCAAAATTATACAGCAAGAAGAGCTATTTTACTAATTCAATTAGGGAGGCTTTTACAGAGTCTTTGTCTCCGATTTCTTTTTCGATTAACTGAAAGCCATGCTCCTCATATGCTTTTCCAGGTTCTAAGCCTGGTACACCTATTAACAAGAATGATTCAAAAGCTTGAGGCGAATAACCAGTTCCGCCAATTTGTCGAAAAGACTTTGAAAGTATTTCTGCGTTTGCATTATGAAAGCCATCAGTACTAACAGAAACAACTATAATTGGCTTTTCAATTTTAGAGTTTTTAAAACTTAAGAAATATTCTTCTAGTTTTGCATTTGATGTTTCATCACCAAAAATATCAAAAAATGCAGTTGATAAAACATTACCAGTTTTTGAATCTATGCTTACAATATTATATCCTCTTTGATTAGGACTAGTGTTTAATTGTGCGACTTGAACCTGACTTGTCCAACCATGTCCCTTTCCTCCACTAACAGCTTTGATATAAACAGGCGAGTAGTAATCGCTGCTACCAATTTTAAACTGTGGATTTAGATTTGTATCAAGATTCAATTTTATAGTTAATTCATTAATCGGGAGAAGTTTTTTGCCATTAAAATCTACTGAAAGCTCAAAGGGTAGGTTTTGAGAGCTTATTTTTTCTTCAAATATTTTATTCTGATTTAACATAGCAATTAAACTTGCTCGGTTTTTATTTAAAAACGGGAAGTTTAAGTTAAATTTATACTGAGTCTGCTTTAGTTCACGTTTATCAAGCTGGATTTGAATTTCATTTTTAAAGCTTGCTTGCTTAAGATTTATATTTTTACCTTTCCAAAATTCCAAGCTTCTTGGAGTTTGACTAGATTCAGCAAATAGCTGTTCAAAAATTGCATTACCAATTATTTGATGGCCTCGTTCATTAGGATGAATAAAGTCATAAAACAACCAGCTATCACGATTTTCATAAATCGGTGTAAGGGTATCAATTAACTGAATCTGGAATTTGTTTGCAGCCTCTGCAATAACTTTATAGTACTTATGATTGCGGTTTGAGTAATTATTTAGTCCGCGAGTTCTATTTAGCGGTTCCGTTATTAATATCGGAAGAAAGTTTTGCTCTTTACTTAAGTCATTTATCATCTCAAGTACATCTGCAAACTCTTCGGGCTTCATTCTAGGACGTGACCTTGTTTTGCCTTTAGGTAATATATAAGGTTGTAATTTTAGCAGATAATAACTGTAAACCTTATAAGTTCTAGAGTTATTTATTAACTTAAACAATCGAAGTTTTTGTAACCATCGAAAAAAGAGTTGTAACTTATAGGCTTCGATGTCTGATTTCCCAGTCATTCCATACCAGTTCATATCTTTAGAACTGTCATTAAACCAACTGCAAATCATTATTATATCAGGCTTGAATTTTTTTAGCTCAGTTTTGATAGAATCATAAACTTGAGTAATGCCATATCCTGCTATGCCAGCGTTCAATACTTCATACTTTTCATCAGGCCGTCCTTCATCTAGCAAACGTTGCAGTACTGATGAGTAAGTATAATAACTGTAATAAAGCGGTAATCCAAAAGTACTGGAACCCCCAATAGTAAAAATTCTAATTTGATCCTTAGGACATTTTTTACATGGCCTTTTCCCTCTAAAGCCATTTTTTCTATAGACATCAATTCCACGATCAATTTCAGAAACAAGAGCATGCGTCTCAGCAATTGATTTATGTAATTTAGCGCTGGGTATAGATAGTAAAAGTGATTCAATAGAACTAATTAGGGCAAGTAAAATCATAAATGCAAATAAACCCTTTGCAGAATGTTTTCTTGTGGAAAGTATTCCCCAAATGAAAAACAGAGAAACTATAAAGAATACTAATAATTTTAAGCTTAAAAACTGGTAGTAAAAAGCTTGAAAAAATAAAAGTATAAAAATCAAAACTAGATAAGCTAGTAGAGCCTTAGTTGGTACTTTTTTTAAAATGAATAAATTTAAACTACCCAAAATCCATGCAAGCAAAAAAACATATAAGAATATACATACAAAAACTTGGGAATTTGTTTGATTGCTAGCTGTGGATATTGGTAGAGGCGATAAGAAGACGCAAAGTGGCAGGGCAAATAAGAAAAACTTAAAAAGCTTTGCTATGCTGCTGTGTAATTTATTGCGCACTATTTAATTCCTTACTGATATTTTGTTCCACCAATCCAGAAAAATTACTGCTCCTATCATCAACGAAGGCGCTAATTTTTAACTTTGAAAGCAAAACAGGGTGCCAACTTGTTTCAAGACTAACTAATCCTTTTTCTAAATCTTGATCTTTAATTTGAATAAATAACTCATTATTAACAAATAAATTAGATTCGTTTTTAGAAACTTCAATTTTGATTTTATAAGGAGTTCCTACTTTTAGATGTTGGTATGCTGGCTTTGCAATTCGTAAATATTTGCCATTTGAATGAAAGTATCCACCTGAGGGAACTTGAGAGAATGCGGATAGTCTAAACGAATATCCATTGTTGCGCTTTCCATCTAAGCTCAGTGGTGATTGCTCGATTACTTGGCCAATCCCTATTTCAAAAACAGGATCTTTGAAGTGAGGGACAAGCCGCATATAGTTTGTCTTTGCGTTTTGAAATTCAAAATCTAATTCAATCTGATTTAGAGAGAAGTTAGAATTCTCAGAAGCTCTAAGGTAGAACGGTCGAATTGGCACTAAGGTTCGATTTTCAGTTTTGTTAATTTTAAGGAGTCCCCAAGTCTCGGGGTGAAGCATTGCATAACGAATTGAGTGACGTCTCAAATTCCATTTTTGATTTGCTGAGAGTTCTGCATATGGCATCTCGTATGCTCTGAGATTGCTTGGGATGGGCAGCAGAATGCTAGATTTTTCTTGAGCATGCAGAGTGCTCATAAATGAAGAAAGTGCTAGCAGCGAAAAGCAACAAAATAAGAACTTAATAACCCATGTGATGGGCGAAAAAAAGCTTAAAATTCTTTTTAGATCCATATAGAGTAGTAGTATTAGTTGTAAATGTTGGAATAATCAATTATGTTGAGTTGCGATACTACATTTTATTTGTGGAGTCTGTAAAATAAAATGGTTGGATTTGATCCTCGTCAAGATAGAGCTGTAGAGCAAGATAGAGATCCTCTAAAAATTGCTAGAAGCGATTTAAGAAGATTAGATTTTCAGGATCTAAGCTTTGAAGGTAGCTTATCTAGTGGTTTGATAAAATCTGAAAGAAGTAGATTTATCTTAAATAAAATCGATCAAATGAATAGTGATCTTTTAGAAAAACCGCTTGTAGTTGGTGCGAGGCTCTTATTTTTATCTGAATTAATTTTTTGTTCTGAAAATTATACTGTAGAATCTATTTCTAAACTATTAAAAGTAAATAGAGAAAATCTTATTGATTTAGTTAGTGGGCGTCAAAGCTTTGAACTTCAAAAGATTTATCAACTTTTAGAAGAATTTCCTTTTTTAAAAACTAATCTTGGAAGATTACAGTTTCTTATTAAACCAGATGAGCTTGAGTCTTTTCAAATTGGTTTAGCCGATATGTTTAACCTTGATTTATCTGATGCCAGATCTGAAGGTAAAATTGAGGCCTTAGTTAGAGATAAAAAAGATTTATTAAATGGTTTGATAAGGTTTTGGGCTGAACTCGATCAATCTTTATTAAAAGTAGCTCGTAAGTTATCTCAAAATCAGTTATTAGGGCGACAAAAAGTAATGCGAGAGGCTTTATTAGGAAATGACTTGAGTAGTTTTGATCGGATTTTAGGTTTAGATGAGGGGGCTGGGCTAAAATTATTTAATGGGGAGGTGAATTTAAGTTTGCCTGTGGCGATATATTTATTGATGGATCGAAGTTTTCAAAAATTATTTAAACCAGATCAAATAAAATTTTTTATTGATCGAAGTAAACAACCTGCTTTAGCTAGCGTAGTACAGTTTTTTTTAGGTGTAGATATAAATTTAGCAGAAAATATACAAAGAGACGGTTTATTTGGTAAAATTATGTCTTTCGCTACCGATAGTTTGAAGAGACAGCCAACAGTTGATGATATAAAGTTTATAAAATCACTAGCGAGATTTATGCAGGTTTTAGAGTGTGAGGAAGTTGATGAACTTAAAGATATTTTTCGAATTTCAGAAGGATTGATGATTCAAAGAATTAGAGAATTTGGATTTAGTTCCAAGGAAATGATAGCAAATTATAAATTTTCTCAAAAAAATAAGGTAAGCTTATCCAGGAGTGCTCCCTTAATGCCTGAATTTTTTTATTGTCTAGTAAAACCTGATGAAAAGTATCTTTTTGCTAAATGGTATCAAGATGAGATTGGTAATCAATTAGACCAAGAGAGGATTATAAGCATTACAAGCGGGCAATACTTAAGTAATTGAAAACACAGTTAAAAATAGGTTTATTCTGTAATATTTGATTAGATTCCAACAATTTTCTATTATTGCCCACTACTGTGTTAATAATCTATTTCGGCACTTAAGGAGAACGGACGTATGATCAGAATATTAGTTTTAACAGCTATAGCATTAGTCAGCTTGGCTTTTACTCCAGTTGCAAAGTTTAATCCTCTTAGCCAATTTTCGAGCCAGTCGATTCAGAGTCAGATTGAGATTTCAGAATTTGCTGCTGTTGTTACAAGTGCAAAGCAAGCTCGTAAGAAACTTAAGAAAAGACTTCGACGTAAAAAATGTAGTTTGGCAAGAGTTGGTTCAGAAACTCAACAAAAGCGTTGTGTTCGTAAAAAGTTAAAGAGAATTGACTCTGATAAAGACGGCATTGTAAAGAAGAAGGACAACTGTTTAGATGTTTCAAACTTTGATCAAGCTAACTCAGATGCAGATTCTCATGGAGATGCTTGTGATAACTGCCCTGCAACTACAAATGAAGATCAAGCAGATGTAAACGTAAATGGCGTTGGAAATGCTTGTGAAACTGATACTGATAGCAGCACAGTTTAATTTTATACTTAATTTAGCTTGAGAAGTTTGTGAAAATAGCTGCTCTAGTTAAATATTATAAAAGGCTCCTAATAGGAGCCTTTTTTGTGTCTTTTGTTATCTCCACTAAGCTATTTGCTGAAACAAAAAGCATTTTTATACCCTCAAACA
>JAGRAS010000058.1 GCA_020434465.1 Bdellovibrionales bacterium
GAAGATTTCCAAGAAGTTTTGGGATGCTTCTTTCTTTCTTATCAGTTTCAAAACTAAAAATTTGAAGACTCGGATCCTCACTATATAGAAGGCAAGGCGCAGCAGATTTTCTTGATAAGAGTTTATTTAAAGTAGAAAACTCATCTAAGGTAGCACTTATGCTAAGAGACTTCTCACTAGGAGCACCTATATCAGGTTCATGTTTAGAATGTGGAAATTGATCTGTCATTACTGCTAAATTTGGCGCTTTTTGCGCATTTCTGGCCTCATTCTATAAGGTGGCAAATTCTATAACACCTTTATATATTTATGCAAAATTAATGGATTAGAATATGCCCGCTAGCCATAAGTGGTTGTAATTATATGAAGAAGAGGGTTTTTATTTAAATATACTTAGCATTAGAGACCTAGATTAAAGAGATAGGGTTAGAGCCTTATGGGAAAATACTTTTGCTTGATTTAAATTATTTAAGGCTAGTATTAACTTAATATGGTCTCACCAGATAACTCTAAGCCTAGTAATCCTGATCCAACAAAAAAAGGTTTAAAGTTTCTTGCAGATAAATTAAGCGCTCCTTTTGAGCAGGTAGAACACGTGCTTTGGAAAAACCTTTCTAAGCCTTTAACCCTGAGAAGCCAGATTGAAGCAGGATCAACAGATTCTGTGTTAGAAATACTAAGTTCTATGGAAGTGCACGCAGATTTATTAGCAGTTGAACCCTATCAGGACACTGAACAGCTAGAAGATGTACTCGGATATTTTAAACTACAAATTGAAACTATTTCACTTTTCCCAAATAAACATGCGCCAATATTTCAAAAATGTCTAAATGAAATTGTTAAAAAATTATCGAGAGCCGCTGATAATCCCTATACATCTGATGAAATCAAAGATGAAATTTCTAAAGTTCGTAAAAAACTAAAAGACTTGGCTTGTTAAATGAACCTCATCTAATTCCTTAATTATTATGTATCAGTGGCCTAGATTAGAGTTTTAAGCATAAAATCTTCTTCTACTAGAGATTTATTTTTTAACTTTTGACATAATCTCAATAAATTAGAGAAAACTCATCTAAAATAAATACTATTTTCTTTACTAGCTTGTTAGGCTTCGCTAATCTTATGAAACAGTATTAATTATTAACGCCAAGGTAGTTTATGGGATTACATCATGACGATGATGAAAAGTTACGTGATCAGGCTTATGGTCTTAGTTATGGTTGGCGGGGTCGAGCTCCCAGACTGCCTATAGATCTTAAAACTGAAAGTCTCCCAAAAGGAATTAATCCTGAAACTGCTGCCATAATTGAACAAGATCCATTTTTCCAAAAGCTAGACAAACCAACCCAAGAGAGAACATGGGTAAATATTTCTGGTGCTGGTAAAAATGCTAAAAAGCCTAAGAATTAATACTTCTGCTGAAAAATAAAAAATCCCCTCCAAGAAAATTTCTCAATTTCTAACTATGTAGATTTTTGCTTCACTTTTTAGCTTGTCCAAGCTTTCTCATCGCTTGATTAGCTTTTTTGTTTGGATTAGTCTGAGCTTTCGAGGTGATGTATGCCCGATCCAGGAAATTCAAGAGTTGAACAGCAACTTGTAGATACAAGGGGCAAGAGACTATATTCAAGTTTTGTTTCAGCGCTCAAGCTTGTAAAAAAGCAAGATGAATTTGAAATCTATAAACACCCTCTCCATTGCTGCACAGTCATAACTAAGAACTTTCAAAATTTACAGCTCGGCGGTAAAGCCTGCGGATTAATAGAGCTAATGGAAGAAGGCTTTCCAACAATTAAAGAAGCTGTATTCGTTTCTAATGAAGTTTTTGATTGGATGAGACCTGGCAATGAATCTCACAGTGAAGATTTAGAACAATGTGCAAAAATTCTCCCAGCAATAAAAGAAACTATGAAGTTAGCGGGGATTCGTGCGTTTATTGCCGTTAGATCTAGTGGATTTGAAGATCAAATTTCACATACTGCTGCGGGAGTTTATGAAACCGAATTTTCCCATCTAAAAGAAAGCGATAATGAACTGATAAAAAAATTAGTTACTGTTTCGAGATCAGGGATATCAAAGAAAGCCTCTAGATTTGCAACTCGTATGGGAGTGGAACCAGCTCCGTGCCCTGTGATACTTCAACAGATTTTCGGCCAGGATGAGACATGGGAAAATGGTACCACAAATTGCTATCCAGGATTTTCTGCGTTTGTTGATACATCAAGCCCTTCACATATACATATCAGTCTGATTGAGGGCTTAGGAACCCCACTTGCTAAAGGCCTTCTGGGTCTTGGACTTAGAGTCTCAAGAACGACTGGAGAAACTGAAGTATTAAACAAAGGGCGTTACAGAGTTAATCTTAAAGGCATTCAAATAGGAGACGAGTTTCTTATCGAACTTGATGAATATACAGACGTCGACTCATGGGAATTGTCCATGTTATATGATCGCTTAATCGAACCAATTCTACCGTTAATTGATCCACTAGAAGCTCGCTATGATCAATTAGGTTTAATAGGAGTGGCATTAGAGATAGGGCTTGATTATCAAAATCAAATCGGTAAGGTCACTGATTTAAAAATTATTCAGCGCAGACCTGTACAAAAACTACTTACTAATTTTGACTTAAAAGCCCCGGCATTAGAGGATGATCTATTAGGTGCTAGCTCAGCAGTTATTGGGCAAAATACTTTTACAGCTCAAAGTTGTTATTATTTAAAAAAAACAGACTCTACAGAAATAGATAGGCTGCGTGATTTTAATCAACAAAATCCTAACGGCTATCTGTTATTTTATGTTCCAGTTTGGGGGGAGTGGCGGGAGAGTCTGGAAGACTTTAAACAGGCAGTGGTTGAAGGTATTTGCTCTAATGCAAAAGGAGTTGTGCTTGTAGATCCAGTTATTCATACTTCACTAGAAACCACCTCCCATTACGCGCATTTTTTTGCCTCTGAGAAGCTGCCTATCTTAGCTATTAACCTTCAGGATAGATTACATTTTACCAGGAACTATCGGCCAGCGCTAATTCGAGTTTTAAAAAATGCCAACAGGGCATTTGATTTTGGCAGGCCAGTAACTTTGAGTGTTGATCAGGTTGTAGCTAAGGGGAATTTATTTCTTACCTAAAATTTGGCTTAGAAAAATCCACTCACTCTTTGAAGCTTAGCAAAGTTTGCGTAAAATTATTAAGAAATCTTTTTTAAAACACTAAAGAGTCGGCTTGGCATTGATATTAAATGCTTCAAGCAAAAGCCCAGATAAAATATGATCAAAAGCTTGCTTAGCAAGAATAGGATCAGTTTCTGCAACTCTTTTTCTAATGCCATCAATAGAAGGACCCTTAGCTGCATCTAATGGGCTCTCAACCTCCCGAAAGGCTGCATCTGCTAGTGTTACCTGTGTTTTTCGATTAAGAGCTGAAAAATTTGCTACTGAGGCATCTAAAATATCACCCATTGTGTACTCCTAAGTGAATAATGATAGGCAATAATTTAGCATAAGTATAATTGTTAGTAAAAGAAGTCATCAAAATTTTAGACTCAATGAAGTTAGTAATCTAAGAGGAGTATACTCAACGAAAAACAGGCAAATCCGATACAGATTTGGCATTAATTAAAAGTTTGTACTTAATCTGCACTTAATAAAGCAGATTCTGAAAGCATCCTTAAGGCATTAATAGTCTGTTCTCTTACAAGCTCTTCTGCTTGTAAGGGATTTTTTAAAGGCTTGCCATCTTCAGAAATATTTAGCTTCCCATCAATAAAAGCTTTAACCATTGCTGACTGAAGTGCAGGGATATCCCTTGTCCCGTCCATAAAATTTATCATAATTCTTTGAAAGTCATCTAACAAAGAATACTCATGCCTATAGTTAGTAACTTTTTTTGTTTCTTTAGATTGAAATCTTGCATATGGATGAGCAATTGGAAACTCACCAGCATGTTTAAGACATTTAGGCTCTGAAAGAAAAAAATCTGCCATTCCCATACAGCCTAAAGCCAAAAATCTTTCTCTAACATATTCTGTACTTGCAGTATCTGTATCTAAGTTAAATCTATTTGCTGCAAGGTTTATTAAATCTTTTAGTGCAACTGACTCTGGCCAAATGTCTTTTAAGAAGATTAAACAAGCTTTCATCAATGGATTTGTTTCTTTTTCTGTATATTCTCTAGCATCAATAAACTCTTCAGCACCTGTCCCAGTTATATCGGGATTCTTAGATAGCGGAACTAAAGGTGAGGACAGATAAAGTTTGCTTATAGCATTGATATCAATTGTCTTAGTTTTGTTTTTAGAAAAGACTGTTGTTCTAAAGCTTAAAGGATTAACAACATCAGCTAATGACTCTAGCTCCGATAATGTAAGATTTTTTACATCAATATGTTTTATTGATTCTTGAGACTGCTGATCACTAAGAGAAAGAAATCTCATTCTGCTTAGACGAGCATCCCCATTAAAATACATCGATTCAGCTTCAATTAGTCTAGAAAACTGATCTATGGATGTTGCCGAGACTTGATCTCCAAGTAGTTCGTGAAAAATAAATCCTGAAGATTGAGTATCAAGAAACTCAAGCTGTTCTCGTAATTGCTGCCCATATGGGCTGTAATCGTCAACTTGCAAATCTTTTAATGAGTTTAGAAGTTTTTTTACATTTTCGATTCTTTCTTCTGGAAGCCTAGAGTTTTTATCATAAATTTTACAAACATCTCTGAGCGAAGACCTTAAATTCCAGCCAGGCAAACTATTATAACTAATACAAGCAAGACCATTATCTGCTAATGAGTTTTTTACAAATTGAATCAATGATTTTTGAATTTCTTCAGCAACCCAAGAGAACATCCCATAACAAATAATATAATCAAACTTTCCAAAGTCCTCTTTGGTTTTACCGATTTCGTAGTTTTTGAAACTAACATTTTTAAGTTTTAATTCTTCTGCGACAAGCTTTGCTTCTTTTAAAAGCTTATCAGCTGAGTCCAAACCCAAAAACTCAGCATTAGGATAAACGCAGGCTATTGGTAATAAATTTTCCCCAGCTCCACAGGCAATTTCAAGGATGCGGGATTCTTCTATCGGCTTTGCTTCAAGCCCCATTATTTTAGCAATCGCTCCAATCCTTGATGGATGTTTCTCAGGAGAAGGGAGACTAAAAAATCTTACTTTTTCATAATCTGAAGACATGCGTAATACTTTATTGAACTTTTCGAAAATCTAGCATTAAATGAGTTAATATCACAATAAGAACACATTCTATGAATAGAAAATTATTTACACTTCTACTTGTTATTTGCCTGCAATTTGCTTGTGCAAAGAAAATCCCACCAAAATGGAGCACCCAGAACTCAATGCTTATGAGTTCTGCAATAAATTTACAGGATGATTTAGATAAAACTTCTCTTATTTTAGCTTTAAATAATAGCATCTCTTATTTCCAAAATTTACCTGCAGATAGAACTTTTACTTTTGGAAACAAAACTATCAGTAAGAATCAAATGATCGCCTCGCAAAAAGAATTTATTAATGCTCTACACAAGTTTGGACTTAGCAAACAGCTAAATGATTTTCTTGCGGCAAATTTTGATTTTTATAAATCTGCTAGCTCAGACGTATTAGTTACTGGATATTTTGAACCAGCTTTAAGAGGTTCTTTTACACAGAGTGAAAAATATTTCTATCCGCTTTATAGAAAGCCTAATGACTTAGTAACCGTTAAATTAAGTGAGTTTTTCCCAAACAATCCTGAACTGCCACAAGAAATTCGTGGTCGTCTAGTAGGAGATACAATTCATCTTTATTACGATCGCGAAGCAATCGATTACAAACAAAGCTTAGCAAACAAAGGCCTTGAGTTGGTATGGGTTGATGATCTTTTAGATGCTTTTTTTCTACATATACAAGGTTCAGGAATTGTTTATCTTGATAATGGCAATAAAGTAAGAGTTAATTATGCAAATCAAAATGGTCACCCATATCGAGCCATTGGCAAATATCTTGTTGATCGTGGCTACCTTAAGCTAAAAGATGCATCTATGCAGGGAATTAAGAAAGCTCTAAGGGAAAATCCTCAAATAGTAAAAGATGTTCTTAGCTGGAATCCAAGTTACGTATTCTTTAGAAAAGTTGATAAAGGACCTATTGGAAGCATTGGGCAAGTTTTAACGCCTTTTAGATCTATTGCTCTTGATAAAAGTATTTTCCCTAGAGGAAGTTTAGCAGTGCTAAAAAGTTCAGAACCAGTTTTTGATACCCACGGAAATTTAACTTGGAAACCTTTCACTCGTTTCGTAGTTAACCAAGATACTGGAGGTGCAATCAATGGCGCCGGCAGAGTTGATTATTTTATGGGTCATGGGAATCAATCAGCTGAAAAAGCAGGTGTAATGAAACAAGCTGGTGAATTATTCTTTTTATTAAAGAAGAGTTGAAAATAGTACTAAATTTTAGTACCATTGAACTATGAGACTTTCTAAAGAAAAGATAAAAAAAGCATGTAAAATTAAGCTACTATCTCTTAGCAAGCTACTTAAAAAAGCTGGGATAAGTAAGACAACTTATTATCATTTGTTAAATAAGGATTTTATACTGCCAAGCTCGCTTATTAAGCTTTCACTTGCGTTAGAGGTTTCTCCCAGTGAGCTGCTGCAAGATATTCCTATAGATGAAATAAAAATAAGATTACTGCAACAAGAGTTGGATTCAATTCTAACTAAAAACCCAACAATAGATAGAGACAATGCCTGGCATACATTACTTCTTTTGCAAGAAGATCCTGTTATGCGATTAGATAGGAGCCTACTTCGTGGCAGAGCGCACAATATTTACTAAAAAAGAAGAAAAGTTCTTAGAGGCTTTAATTGAACATAACGTTTCATTTATGATTGTTGGTCTAGCCGCTGCAACTTTGCAAGGAGCCCCAGTCGTTACACAAGATATTGATTTATGGTTTAAAAATTTAGATGATGAAAATATTCTGAAGGCTTTGAAGAAAGTTAATGGGGTCTACATCCCCCCAATATCTTATAATCCCCCAATGTTTTCCGGTGCAAACTTAGAATTTTTTGACATTGTCTTATCAATGAGTGGATTAAAAAGTTTCGAAGAAGAAGAGCTAAATACAGAACAAATAAAAATCGGGAATGTCACTGCAAAAGTACTTAAGCTTGAACGCATAATCGAAAGCAAAAAAGCTGCTGGCAGAAACAAAGATAAGCTTTCTTTACCAGTTTTAGAAGATGCCTTAAAAGTTCTAAAATCCAAGTCGTAAAATCTTTTTTTAATTTTTAGATTTAAGTGGGGCAACTTTTGAAAGTAAAATCAAACCCGGTATAGCTGCCACTGTACAAATTAGAAAAAACCAAAACCAACCAACTGATTCAGCTAGAATCCCACTACTTGCTCCAATTAGATTCATTGGAACTGACATTAAGCTTGTCAGTAGCGCATATTGAGTAGCAGTAAAACGTTTATCAGTTAGTGCAGCCATAAATGCTACAAAAGTAGCTGTTCCCATTCCAGAACTTATATTTTCAAATGCAACTACTCCTGAAAAAATAAGAGTATCTGCACCAATGTATGCGAGAAAGGAAAACCCGGCGGTAGAAATCATTTGCAAAAAACCACAAATCCAAAGCGATCTATTTATTCCTAAATAAACAATTAGTCCTCCTCCCAAAAACAAACCAACAAACTGAGAAATAAATCCAACTGTTCCATCAACAGCAGCAATTTCAGATTTTGAAAATCCAATATCTATATAAAATGGCGAAGTAAGTAAGCTTGCATATGCGTCACCTAATTTGTAAAACAAGATAAAGCTCAAGATAAAACAAGCACTTGAGATGCTGTCACGCTGAAAAAATTCTTTTATTGGATCAAATAATATTTTCTTAAGATCCTTTTCCTCATTAAATTGTACCTTTGGCTCTTCTGCCCAAAATGAAGCTAATAAATTCAAACTCATCAATGCTGCCATTGAATAGTAAGCTAATTGCCATGAAAAAAATTCTGCAATTACAAGAGGAGCTGTTCTTGTAATCCATATTGCAAGCCTATATCC
>JAGRAS010000059.1 GCA_020434465.1 Bdellovibrionales bacterium
ACCTAGGTCTCCTGTATGAAACCAACCATTCTCATCCCAAGCTTCCTTGCTTGCCTTTTCTCTACCATAATATCCGATAGCAACATTTGGCCCTCGAAAAAGAATTTCTCCATCCATGGCTATCTCAATATCAATATCATCACCAACAAGTGGCCCAACAGTACCAACCTTATTTCTTCCAGGCCTATTAACATTTGTAGCTACACAAGTCTCGGTTAGCCCATATCCTTCTAAAATTTGTATTCCCAAAGAATCAAAAAATTTTGCAGTGTCAATTCCAAGTTTTGCACCTCCTGATATACAATATTGAAATTCAGACCCGAAAAGCTGTCTGCAAATTTTCTTTCTTAGAAATCCTGTGAGTGCATAAATTACTTGGTTTATAATTGAGGCATCGCAATCCTTAGAGCGAGCTTCGTATACCTCTTTGGCAGAATTAATCGTTTGATTTAATAAAAAGCCGGCAAGCCCTCCACTATTTGCCTTTTGTAGAATTCCAGATTGCATTTTTTCTAAAAGCCGTGGCACCAAAGGCACCGCGTTGGCATTAGCTTCTCGAATATCTTTCGTCGCTGATTCTGGCTCTATTTTTGAGTTTTCTGTACTAACAATTGCGGGGAAACAAAGCTGTACTGGAGTGATAAAACCAAGATACCCCATTAGCTTTGCAAATGAATGCGCAAGCGGCAAAAAAAGCATAATTTTGGTATCTACACTAACAATCCTAGCGGTAATGACCTGTCTAACATTTGCTAAATGATTACCATGTGTCTGCATCACTCCTTTTGGAGGCCCTGTAGTGCCTGAAGTGTAAACCAAAGCCGCTAAATCATTCTGCTTAAGATTATCTACTTCTAACTTTGGACTTCCTTGATTAATACTTGAGATAGATTTCCATTCAACCACTAAGTCATTTTGCACAACTGATTCAAAAGAAATAATTTTGTCAAAGTTAAGTTTAACTCTTGTTGCATCCCTTTCTTCAGTTTCTGGAATTTCACATTCCTCATTAGTGAGTTTTATAAGTTTATTTACTTGTTCTTGGTTTTCTGCAAAAACTACCTTTGCACCTGAATCATATAAAATATATCCTATATCGTCCCAAGGTAATGACTGGTAAACCGAAACAACTACTGCACCTATTGATAAAGCTGCGATATCCGCTTCCATCCATTCGGGTCTACTTTGAGAAATGATTGCAACCTTGTCTCCTTTTTTGACTCCTAGCTGCTGCAGAAAAAAACTTACGTTGATTATTGTTTGCTTTACTTCTTTATAAGTAGCAGCCCTTTTTGATCTCAGTTTATTTGGAGCGTCAGTGCTATCAACTATTGCTTGAAAATAAACTATCCTATCAGGATCGCTATTAGCTTGATTAAAAAATGCCTCGGCAAGATTTGAATGGTTTTTCAGATGCTCTTCTTGCATAAAAATTAATATGTAGAGTTATAACTATCCTAGAAAGCTGTGACATTTGAAACAATAGAAAGAGTTATAATATTGTTTTATGCCCTTTTCCTTGCTAGTTATTAAATGTTAGGTTAATTCTTGTCTTACGCCAATTAAGGCTTTAAAAAAAATAAGTATGAACAGCAACTTAGGCTCACAGGAATCATGGGAAAGAGCATTATCTATCTCTGGCAAAATAGGAACTATACCCGGTCTTTTTTCTTCAACTATAAGAACATTACAATTAGATCAGTCAAAAGGCGGCACGCTTAGTCCTGGTGGCAGACACGGAATAAAGACTTTATTCAAGGGCCCAAGTATGAAGTCTGCAGTTTATCATGCAGCGCTTACTTACAGACCTGAAAAACTAGAACAAGATACATTTCAACGAGCAAGTAATTTAATAAAAGTTTTCAATCCTGAAGAACTTGCAACTATTATTGCCATTTTGTTTGCTTATAAGAAAATTTCTAGAATTTGCCAAAAGTACGATCTGGTTTGGCAAGAACGATATAAAGAAATGTGTAGAGATATAGATCTTGGTGCACTAATCGGAGAGGCTCTTCCAAAAATTGGCCTTTCGTGGGGAATGTTAATTCCTTGTATTAATCACATGTCGCTGGCTTTAATGCTTGATGCAGATCAAAAAGCATTGCGTGAGTATAAACTTCATTTAAAAAATCAAAATATTTTTTCTGACCCCGAAAAAGAATTCGAACTCTTTGGCTGCACTCATGGTCAAGTTTGCTCATCTTTAGTTCAAAAGCTTTGCGTTGGAACAGAAATATCAGAAGCTATGCTTCAAGGGTTCCAAGTCGGGTATAGAGAAAAACAGCTATCTAATTTAAATGAGCTAAAAGTTCAAGTTTGCAAAATTTGGATAGATGAGTTTGTTTCTACTTGTAATATTCCTGACATGCCACACCGAGGTGAATTCTATCCGAAAACTGACGCTCTAAATAAACTCTTACCACTTGCAAAAGAAATTGCTAAAAACGGATCTACTCATTATTGGTTATCTAAAACTGCTGAAAATATAAATCCAGAATCTCACCCAATGCTATTTTTAAAAGGTGAGCTAACTAAATCTGGCGAAGGCATTGATATAATGGCAACTGATGATATCTCAGAAGAAAAAATAGAAGAACTTGAGCAAGAAGTTGATAGTTCTGAAGAAGATTCAGCCGAATAAAAATACCAACACAAAGCTTTAAGCAACTAGAAGTTTTAAGCAACTAAGTCACTTAAGATTACAGCTTTATAACTTGAGGGCTTTCTAACTTTACCGTTTTTATCACGACCAACTGCATACAGCGAATCTTGATACTTAATAACTTCTACTAGCGCAACTTCAGCCGGCCAAGATATACCTTGCCCGCAATCCCAACTTGAGTTTTCAAGTAAACCTTCAGAAAAAGTGCCATCAGTTAATTTAACAAATTTTTCAAGATTATTTTTACAAACTCGATCAAAGGCCTCTTCAATCGGAATACCAAATGTTAGTGCATTCCAGTACATTGTATAAGCCGTATCGGCCAAACCATCGATCATTTCTACAAAATCAGGTAAATCAGTATTGCATTCATACTCAAGGCTATCTGGCTCAGTTAAGTCAACTTGCTTAAATCTTGGTGTTACACCCAAACCTTTAATTACATACTCAAGCACTTCTGAAAGCAGCAAGCTGGCAGCTAAACACCTCTTCTCTCTACTAGCTGAAGTAATCTTGTCCGGAACTTCCTGGCCTCCTAATTTCATAAAAGTAATTACATCATTAAAATTCATAAAATTCTAAGACTCCTAAATAATTAATTGATTTAGCCACAAGCAATTCTTTCAGGGATAACAAATCATAAAGAGAGAGTAAATTCAAAAATCCCAAAGTCCTACAAAGTTTGTATAGCTAAGCCTTCAAAAACTTTAAATTTAAGTCAAAACTTGAATAGCAAAGATAAAACTATTAATCTCAGGAAGTTATCTATTTAGGAGTTTTTAACATATGGCAACCAAAGCAATTTTAATAACAGGAGCATCAGGAGAAATTGGCCATGCTTTAATCCAATCTCTTAGCCAAACCAAAGATAATACTATTGTAGCACTTGATATAAAAGATCTTGATTATCAATTAGACAATTTAATTTCAATCAAAGCAGATATACGTGATCGAAAACAGCTTGAACAAATATTTGCAGAATACGATTTTGAAAAAATTTTCCATTTAGCAGCAATACTTACTACCGGAGGAGAAAAAAATCCGCAATTCACACATGAAGTAAACGTTGATGGCAGTGCAAATCTGCTTGACTTAGCTCAACAACAAACAGAGAAACGAGGATCCGCTACAATTTTTATTTTCCCTAGCACTATTGCCGTTTATGGAATCTCTAGCCTTGAAAAGAAAATTAAGGCAGGAACAATTACTGAAAAAGAATTTTTAGATCCAATTACAATTTATGGTGTTAATAAAATATATGTAGAAAAACTTGGAACATACTATTCAGAGCATTATAAGTTTTTAAATAATGATGCTGTTATTAGGCTTGATTTTAGATCTATTAGATTCCCAGGTATCATGAGTGGGCATACTGTTCCATCTGGTGGTACAAGCGATTACGGTCCTGAGATGATTCATGCTGCTGCAAAAGGAGAAACATCTGATTGTTTCGTAAATCCTGATTCAACAATACCGTTTATGGTAATGCCTGACGCTGTTAAAGCAATTTTAGATTTAGCTGCGGCAGATGGAAACAAACTCACACAACGAGTTTACAACGTTAAAGCCTTTTCTGTTTCTGCAAAAGATATAGAACAAGAACTAAAAAAGTATTATCCAAAGTTTCAGACTAACTATAAAATCCACCCAAAAAGATTACAAATTGTAGAAAGTTGGCCAATGGATATAAATGACGAGCCTGCTCGTAAAGACTGGAATTGGAAGCCAGAATTTGACTTTAAAGAAGCTTTCGAAAATTATTTAATTCCTCAGATTTCAAAGCGGTATAATAAATCTGACTGCGAAAGTTTACCGTCTTGTGGAAATGGATAGAAGTTTAGTTTTTTATTTTACCTGGAGAATTTAATGTATAATTCAGCAAAACCACTGATCGAGGCTACTTTAGAAGAAATAAAATCCGCAGGCCTCTATAAGAAAGAACGTATTATTGAAACGCCTCAATCAGATGAAATTAAAGTTGGAGGTAATAAAGTTATAAACTTTTGTGCAAACAACTATCTTGGATTAGCAAATAATTCAAGGCTTATAGCTGCAGCAGAAAAAGGATTGCAAGAATTTGGCCTAGGGCTTGCTTCGGTAAGATTTATTTGTGGAACACAAACAATCCACAAAGAACTTGAGGCTGCAATCGCAAAATTTCTAGGAACTGAAGATACAATTCTTTACGCAGCATGCTTTGATGCTAATGGCGGACTGTTTGAAACTTTATTAAATGAAGAAGATGCGATTGTAAGCGACCAATTAAATCACGCATCAATTATTGATGGAATTAGATTATCAAAAGCAGCTAGATATCGTTATCAAAATAATGACATGGATAATCTAGAAACATGCTTAAAAGAAGCACGCGATAAAGGAGCAAAAAAAGTTCTAATCGCCACTGACGGTGTATTCTCAATGGACGGGTATATCGCTAAACTTGATGAAGTTTGTGATTTAGCAGACAAATACGAAGCGATGGTAATGATTGATGATTGCCATGCAACTGGATTTTTTGGGCCAACAGGAAGAGGTTCTTTTGAGCACTGTGGAGTTCAAGGCAGAGTAGATATTATTACTTCTACATTAGGAAAAGCCTTAGGGGGAGCAGTTGGTGGTTTCACCACTGGCCGAAAAGAAATTATTGAACTACTTAGACAAAGAAGTAGACCTTATTTATTTAGCAACTCACTTCCGCCTGCACTTATTATGGCTGGAATTGAATGTATGAAAATGCTTAGCGAAACGACTGAGCTAAGAGACAAACTTGAAGATAACACTAAGTATTTCAGAAGCAGAATAACTGAAATTGGCCTCGAGGTTAAAGAGGGGGTTCATCCAATTTGTCCAGTGATGCTTGGAGATGCAAAACTTGCTTCCGCAATGGCAGATGAGCTTTTAAAAGAAGGAATTTATGTAATTGGATTTTCATATCCAGTGGTTCCAAAAGGCGAGGCTAGAATTCGTGTTCAGGTGTCTGCGGCTCATTCAAAAGAAGAGCTTGATCGAGCTATTAGTGCTTTTGAGAAAGTAGGAAAAAACTTAGGTGTAATTAATTAGTCGCGATTCTATAATAGAAATATGTCTAATAAGAAATGGAAGCTTATATTCAAAGGAACCGCCAATGATTTTGATCCTTCAGTTTTCCTGTATCAAAATCTAGTTTGATAAAACTAAAAAAGCTGCTGGACGTGCACAAGATAAAGCAGACTTAGAGAAGTTAAAAAAAATTGATAGTTTTAACTATCTTTGGAGCAAACTAAAGTCATTAAAAATTAACTAAGAAAGTTTATGATTATATCTATAGCTTGTTTGAGTTCTGCTGTACTTCCCTGAAAAGGATGACGGGCACCAAATACATGATCCGCTTCTTTAATCATACGCAAATTTCCATAAGTCGCCCAACTCGCAAGATTCTCTGCATTAACAAAAGGTACAACTTCGTCTTTATCTCCATGAATAATTAAGACTTGTTGATTCAAATTTTTAACCACATTTTCTAAACTTCCTTTCCCCTCTTCCATCTCATCCAATAAACCTATTCCAAGAGGCAACTCCTGCTTAGTACGCATATTTTGAATATAAGTTACACCATCTTCTCTCCACTTTTTAGCAGTATCTTCTCTTGGCGGTGGAACATTTGATACAGTAGCGAGGCCAATTACTTTTTTAACTTTTGAATTGTTTAAAGCTGCATTAAAAATTGCAATTGCACCGCGGCTATGTCCAAGCAATGTAATGTCTTCTGTATCCATAAACTCAGCAAAAGGAATAGCCTCAGTCCCAAGAGCCTTAATAGTTCTATTTAAATCATCAATTTCAAAACTAAAACGATTATCTTTAAAACGATCGAGCTCAGTAAAATTTAGCAAGTCCTCACCCACTCCATTATGAGAGAAGTTTATGTTAACAACGATATTACCCGCTAATGCTAACTGCTCAGCAAGATATGGATGAAAGCCCCAGTTCTTAAAGCCTTTAAAACCATGAACGACAATTGCAACAGGATATTTCTGATCTAAATTATTTGGCGCTCGAACGTCTCCGCGAATAATTCCATCATTAATGGATTCCAATTCAAAAGTCTTATGCTGCACAGTGCTCATAGCAAGTATATTAATTTATGAAGTTAATAAGGTAAAGCTTTATCTCCTAAATGAAAGCGCCTAGCAAACTATAAACTAATTTTATATTCGATCATTAGCAAAAGCTGGTTAGGGTAAGTAAAATTTCAAAATGCACTTCAAAGGCGAGGCAAAACACCCCGCCAAGCTCAGCACCTAAGCAGCCTTAGGTTTTAGATAACTCTCAGGAAAGAACCTCTTAGCTTCAAGTCTGTTATGGTTTGCACAAAGTAATCTCAGGTTATCAATCTCATTAGAACCTTCCAGCGCATAAGGCTTAATATGATCTACTTGTAAATTATGAGTCGAGCAGCACTTATTTCCATCTTTAGAAACGTAGCTACACTGATGATTGTCTCTAATAAACACTTCATCACGAGTCTTAGCTGGAATGTATCTAGAGCTATTACTTGTCTTAACTACCTTTAGCTTACGTTTCTTGCGTCTTGCTTGCTTACGAGCTGGTGAGTACTTGTCTAAATATACTTCCATACACTCAGAGAAAACTTCTTCCAGTGTAATGCCTTTAGGATATTTAGTAGATAGAAGGGACTTAACCTCATCAAGCGTTTCTACAAACTCAGCACCAGCCTGAAATTTAATCTGATTAGACTGCTTTGCTAAGTCATTGATATCAGCACGTTCGACGTCGAACGTTGAAAATAATGGTAGCTCCTCTTTCTCTACCCTTCTACCAAGCGGCTTAATAGTGTCTTTAATCTTTTTCTTTGGAGCAGGCTTATATTCACTGGCTATAAGCTTAGCTTTTCTAGCTGATACCCCTTTAAATCTCTCAAGAGCATTAGAGTCTTCTTTAATAGCCACACTAGCTTCAAAAAGACTTGAAAGAGTAAGCTCACCAGTCTTTAAAAGCTCAATAGCTTCTGGATTAGTGCTAATTGCTCTCACTGCCTTAATTCTTTTACTTGCTGCTGATTCAGAGAATTTGAGTGCTCTAACCAGGTAATCAAACATAGATGAATACCCTTCACTTAAATAAAGCTCTCTTCTGTCAACCTCAGCAAGGTGTACTAAGAGTTCGGCTTTAGCCAGTCTTTCTTTCGATGCAAGCTCAATAGTTTTGTTAAGTAATTCTTTATCAGTAAGTTTCTCAAGTTTCATTATTTAGTCCTTATAAGTGCATATTAATTTCCTCCAGCCGACTCTGTAAAAGAACTATAATACGTGTTTTTTCGACC
>JAGRAS010000005.1 GCA_020434465.1 Bdellovibrionales bacterium
TCTTTCATGTTTGCAAACTTTGACCCTTTTAAAGTATCAACTCTTGGGCGCCCTAGTTTTGGTCCAAGTTTCCTTAAAAGAATTAATTGGGACAAAAACTCGAGTCTTACTGATTTGTCCAAAGCTAAAAGCTCAGGTTTAAAATCTTCATGAAATAAAACTTTCCACTTCATACTATTATGACTTATAATCCATATGGAGTCAAATACATATTTAAATAGAGATAACAATAAGTATTCGTGGAATAAATAATTAAGTTGCTATCTATGCTTATTGAAAATGTCCGGTTAAGACATATGCTTTGTCATGGCAAGCGATTCTGTGTGGTAAAGGCGATTCGCAGCCTCGTCATTTATGCGCCTGGTAATATCATCACTCCGCCTAAGCTAGCTTCGCTTGCTGTGGCTCTCAATGAAAAATTGTGCGTGATGCGCCATGTATCTTTCTGGCAGCACCTTGAGAAGTTCCTTTTTTCCAATCAAAAATTGATTCTAAAATACTTTTTCCAGAACTGGTTGAGTTGAAATCAGAATCACCTTGACCTCGCCTTCTAGAAATTTCACGAGACAAAATTTGAGCAAACATAAATCTGCGTTTAGTTTTACTACGAGGGGCTGCGTACAATAAAAAAACTGCAACCAAAGCAATTAAGCAAAGTACATAGTTCCAACTAAAAGCAAATCTTTCCTGAAGTGAATAAACCAGAAAAATCAATAAAGCGGCAAATGGAAAGAGAATATTCATCTCTATACTTGCAAGAGAAACTTTGCCAGTATGAATACTTAAGCTAACATCAGAAACATTAAGAGAAAGTAAGTCTTCTAAATAACTTTCTAAAACCTCTACTGGGACAGTTGAGGAGCTAATCCTAAACTGCTTATGTGCTTCACTAACATCGCCAGTTTCAAACATAGACTTTTCAGCATTCAATAGTGATATGCCAATAGTCTTATAAAAACTATCATGCCTGCCAAAATTCGAGGGAGTCCAGCAGGATCTTTTATCTTCCATTATTTAATAATACATGTTTAGGGGTAAGAATTTCAACGCCGTCTTGGATTTTTACGACTGCTAGGCCTGGAATTTACTTTTACAGGAATAGGTTGGGGAACAACTGCATCTAGCATTTCCTTAATTTTTTCAGCTACTTTGTCTATAGCTTCAAGAATTTTGCCCATTATCATATCTTTTTGTCTGTTTCTATTTTGATCATCGGCAAGTCTCTTGGATTAAATTAGTTTTTTCTCCGCACTAATTTAAAAATCCCCGCCTAAAATAATGACGCACAAAATATGGAAATGATTCAAAATAGTTTTTGTGATTGAAAAATATAGTCTAAAAGCAGCCTAAGCTTTATCTACAAAACGGTAGTTTCTATTATCGAAGACTATATCCCCGGCTTAGTCATTTTTAAGAGATCTAACACCTCATCCAACTCTGATTTTGGTAAAACTTGCATTTCTTCAGCAACCTGCCTAACGGTCTTGCCCTCTTTATAGGCTGTTTTTGCTACAGCGGCTGCTTTATCATAACCAATTACACGCGCTAAAGATGTGCAAGTTGCTAAGCTTTTTTCTGCATAGTCATTACAAACATCAACATTTGCCTTAATACCCTCTATACAATTATCAACAAAATTTGTAGATGCACTCGCCAATAGCTCAATAGATTCTAAGATATTATACGCAATTACTGGCAACATAACATTAAGCTCAAAGTTACCTCTTTGCCCGCCAATCATAATGCAAGTGTCATTTCCAATAACATGCGCTGCAACCATCATAACAGACTCACAGATTACTGGATTTACTTTTGCAGGCATAATACTTGAACCGGGCTGAATCTCTGGCAACTGTATTTCACCCAAAGAGCAACGTGGGCCAGCAGCAAGCCAGCGGATATCATCTGCAATTTTCATTAATGAACATGCTATTGTTTTTAATTGTCCACTTAGTTCAACAATTGCATCTCTTGCAGCTTGAGCTTCAAAGTGATTTCGCGCCTCAATAAAATTACACCCTGAAATTTTTGAAATTTCACTTATTGCTTTAGAGGCGAATTCTGGATGAGTATTTAGCCCAGAGCCAACTGCTGTGCCGCCTAATGCAAGCTCAGAGAGGCTGTGTTGCGCACGTTTTATCCTTTCAATTCCATATTCAACTTGTGCTGCATAGCCACCAAATTCTTGTCCTAAGGTAACTGGAGTTGCATCCTGCAAATGAGTTCTTCCAGACTTAATCACTCCCTTGAACTCTTCTTCTTTTTTTCTTAAACATGCAGCCAATTTTGATAGGGCCGGTATAAGCTGTTTTTCTAAACTACAATAACTTGAAACATGAATTGCAGTAGGAATAACATCATTAGAAGATTGAGACATATTTACATGATCATTTGGGTGAACCAAAGATTTATCTCCAGGTTTTCCCCCCATAATTTGAATTGCACGATTAGCAATTACTTCGTTTGCATTCATATTTGAGGAAGTTCCTGAACCAGTTTGAAATATATCAACAACAAAATGTTTATCGTGTTTTCCCTCTAAAACCTCTTGGGCAGCACTTTCAATCGCTTGTGTAATTTCATTAGGCAAAGTTCCAATCGCATTGTTTGCCCGTGCAGCAGCAATTTTTATTACTCCTAAGGCAGTGATAAACTCTCTGGAGAATCTTAGTTTACTTACAGGAAAGTTAAGAACAGCTCTTTGAGTAGAAGCTCCATAAAGAGCATCATCTGGCACTTGCATCTCTCCCATCGAATCTCGTTCAGTTCTCATGTTTTTTAATCCTAAAAATTTAAAGCCTTAAAATTAACTATTGCTTTACTCAAGTAGCATAAATAGTGCATTTCAAAAAGAAAGAGCTATAGCTATCAAAGCTTAACTAAGCTTAGTAAATTAAAACCCCAATTTATTTAACTAGAGTTTTTTTACTCAGCATTTACAATATGTTACCGCCTAGCCTAAGACTTCTAAAAGATTAAGATTTTTCTTCTAAGTGTCGAATATTAAAAGGACTATTTTACATTGGGCCAATACACCAACCAGGGAATTTTCTGGGAAGTATTTTATTTAAATCTAGGGGTTAGTTCTTCATGGAAGAACAAGAGAATCGATCTGAAGAATCGCAATCAGGCGAGAATGGGGATGCTGCAAACGAACACAAGCTGACAGGCCCATTTGCAATTCAATTCGCTCCCAATGCAATTATCTGGCAAGAAGCAAGAAAGTTAATTTCCGATAAAAACATTCGAGTAGAAGATCTTGCTACATGCTGTGCTCAAGATCCAGTGCTTGTGATTGAGCTACTTAAAAGTGCAAACGCAATGTTCTTTTCAGTGGGTCGCTCTCCTATCACTTCAGCTAAAGTGGCGATAGTTAGATTAGGATCTGACACTGTACTAAGTATTTTTGAAAAAATTAATGAACGTGTACAAGTAGATGATGAAGATGTTTTGCATTGGATTGAGCACCATAGATCAAGATGCCAAAGAACCTCTATAATTGCTAGAGTATTTGCTGAAGCAATTGCAAGAACATTAGCAGATGACGCGCAAGCTGCCGGTTTATTGCTTAACATCGGTGAAATGCTAGCTACTCAACATCTTGGGAGACAATACGTTGAGCTGGCAGAAGAATTAAAAAGAAGCGGAGTTAACTATCGCTTATCTAATGATTTCAAATTCGACGTTGAAAAAATGGGGGCTACATATCTTCGTAGAAATGGAATTCCTGAAGCTTTACTATTTGCAATTGATAGAGATGCAATGAATCGCTCGCAAGAAAGAGCTGTGCTTCGCCCACTTGTTCAAGCTGCTTCAGAGCTTGTTGAAGCTTTTGATAATAATCGCTGGGAAAAACTTGCACCAGGTAAAAATCTACCTTCAAAAAGTGCAATCCGGTTACTTCAATTAGATGAAGGCCAATATCTTAAAATTTATGAACGTGCATCAGAGTATCTTTTTTCTGCTAGATTACTTGAAGAAAAAAATAAACAAAAAGCAATTTCAAATAATTTTGATGACAACTCTTCACCAATAGCAGTTGGCTTGTCATCTGTTCAAGAAGCCTTGCAAGATGAAATCTTTGATTTACTAGGTGGTGGCTCAGAAGAAAAAAGCGAGCAAAAAGAAAATGCTCCGACAAGCAATGCAGTGAGGCCAAGCACTCAAATTACTGAAATACAAGCAGAGTTAATTGACCCAAGCGATCAGTTTAAACTTAGCCCGAAAAACAAAGCAGAAAAAACTGCACCTCGAGCAAACAAACCAGCTCAGCAAATTGTAGCCCCAGCATTAGCAACTAGAGGCAAAGGAACTAAAATTGTATCAGATTTAGCAAATTTAATTGAAGATGCTTCATCAAGCGAAGAAGTAATTACAAATATTCTTGCAAAATTAGTAGATCAAGGGCCATTTGAAAAAACGGCATTAATAGTTGTTTCAAAGGATAGAAAAAATGCGATTGTCGTTGCTTCAAGGGGACCTGGCATGGGGAATGGATTAAAATTAGAATTAAAAGATCCCTTATCACCACTAGCAAAATGTTTCTCTAAGGTTCAATCATTTGGAAACAAAAGTAACGAAGCATCACCTTTTGGCAGTAAAGCCTTTGCTTTATCACCAATCGATGCCGATCACGAAACCCCCGTTGCCTTGTACGCTGACTGTGGAAATGACGCTTCTATAACTTTCGAAGCTAGAAGAATATTCAGAACAGTTGTCGATATTCTAAATAGACGACTGCCAAGTTTACCAGGTGGAATTCCAGTTGAGTTAAAATAAGCCTAATATCCAAATCTAATTGGGAGTCTTAAGATTTATATCTGTTTTCACTAGTAACTACGGCATGGCAAGCTTCCGGCGGACGAAGCGACCAAGATAGCCTTCACTATCGTCAGCATCGCAGTAATTGACACAACTTTTTGGATAGCCTTATATTATTTCTTATCACCAAGTAAATTAACTACTTAGTTATATTGCATTATAGGCCTATCTCAATATAATAATCCGAAAGATGAGGTATTAAAATGAAATTAAAAATTTTTGCACTGATATTAACTAGTTTCTTACTAATTCCAATTAGTTCATTTGCTGAATTTAAAATTGCAACAGTTGATATTAATGCTGTTCTTAATGAATCTACTGGCTCTTTAAAACAAAAAAAAGAACTTGATGGGCTTTCTAAGAAAGCTAGAGCAGATATTGAAAAAAAACAGTCTGAGATAAAAGCTCTTGAGGCAAATTTAAAAGAGAAGAAAGTTAATCCTGATGCACCTGAGGCTGAAGAATTTAGAACTAAAGCAAGAGACATTGCGCGATATGTCAAAGATACTGAAGAGGATTTAAAAAAGAGATTTTTTAAGATAAATAAAGAGTTAACAGACAAGGCTTTAAAAGAAATTGAAACATATGCTAAAACAAATAAAATTGATTTAGTATTAGATAAAAGTGATAAAGATCATCGTGGCCCAGTTTTATTTGGCAATCCTGGTGTTGATATCACCAATCAAATTATTAAAAAAGTTAACAGCTAATTTCTGTGACTATTAAAAAACTAGAAAGTCTAATTGCTGAAGCCTTTCATGGTGACAAAATCTCAGCTAAAGAATTTTTCCAAGAATTTCTTGGTTATAATTTATTAGTACCATTAAGACATCAAAAGCTTAAGCTTAGCAACTCACCTGACTACCCAAATGATTTTATTAGCGTACTAGGTGTGAAAGAAAAAGAGACTTCTTTTGTACCTGTTTTTTCTAATGCAGAGTATATCTTTGAATGGTGCGGACAGAATTTAGAGTTTAAGGAGTTAAGTGGCAAACAGATTATTGATATTGTACCCGAGAATTGGTGGTTAGTATTGAACCCTGGTAGAGAATTTGAAAAAGAGTTTAGCCCTTGGGAAATCGAAAAACTTAAGCAAGGCAGTGAAAACATCCCTGAAATAATCGAGGATATCTTTAGTGATGAAGATGACCTTGAATTTGAAATTCTTCCTGTAGATTCAATTGAGGTGGAAGAGCTAAAAAAACAATTAATCAGTTTTTCTAAAAAAGAGAAGAGTATCGAACAAATTGCATGCGTAATCGAGAAGGTTAATCAAGAGGAAGAACGCATACTATTTTCTATTACTCTTAGTGATGATTTTAATTTAGAAATCAAAAATCAAATAACTTCTATTATTGAGCAAGCTTTAATTGGAGGCAAAAACCACAGGATTGTTTTTGATACTCTTTCAAATAGATCTTTAGCAGTAGGTTTTATTCGATCAGAACATATTTTCTTTAAAAAAGCCTAAAAAGTGCAATAAACTGTATTGTTGATAGGCATTCTAAACAAGAGGTTAAGTATTATCACTAAGTTACCGATTATAGCTATATGGATGTAATAAATTCTAAAACCAAAACATTTAGGATACATCATATATTTACAAAGTAATTAAACAGGTAAAATGCAAATTATTACAATCGACAATGAGCAGTTTGCGGAATTGGTTGAAGTAGTGAAGCATGGTGAACTTATAGGTACTTATCAAAGCACAAACGGCCTGCAAACTGTGCATATCAATAATCAGTTTATTGTTATCTCGCCAGAAAAATTTCCAAACAAAAAAGCATATAAACCAACAAAAAATCATGAAGAAGCTCTTTATTTGGCAAATCAAATTTTAAGAAAAGAATTAGAGCGTGGTAATCAAGTTGAGTTTGAGAATCAGGACTGATTTATTTTAAAACTTTGATTCCCTTTTCTGATGACACTAATATCTCAGTTGCAAATTTAGTGAAAATTCCATTATCAACCACACCAGGGATTAGATTAATCTCTCTTTCAAGCTCATTTGAAATATTATCAAACTTTGCATCAAAAATAATATTGCCATTTTCAGTATAGTAAAAAAAATCTTTATCAAACATTTTAATCTGTCTTCGTTCAACGTCTAAGGCCCCAAGGCTTTTTAATGCATCCGTAACAGTCTTCCAGGCTGCTGGCAAAAGTTCAACCGGAACAGCACAAGCGTCAGCTAAATTTGAAAAGATCTTTGACTCATCTACAATTATGATAAGTTCCTTACATCGAGCAGCAATAATCTTCTCTTTAACAAGGGCTCCACCCTTTCCTTTAATTAGGCGTAAATCAGAATCAACCCCATCTGCGCCGTCAAAACCCCAAGATAGATATCGTGAGTCTTCCAATGGTAAAACATGTATTCCACACTCTTGGCAAAGCTCTGCGATTTGAAATGAAGTTGGTACCGCAGATATTAAGATACCTTCATTTTTAACTTTTTTACCGATTGCCTTAACCGCAGCCGTTACGGTGGTTCCACTTCCCACACCTAATATATCCCCGTCTTTTACCCGAGCTGCAAGATTTTCGCCTACTAATTCTTTTAACGTTTGTTGATTCATTTTTTTTGCAAAAGTGCTTCTTTAAGACTCTAGAACAAACTATAGTAAAATACAATGAGCTCAAATATCGATTTCGACATTCAAAAATACTTAAAAAAAGCAGCTTTGATTTGGAGTGAGGCTAACCCCTCTTCTGCAAAGCATGAGCTGGTAGATCCAGATATGGCCGAAGATAAGTGTCGCTTACTACACTCAAGGCTCATAGAAATTACAAAACATTATTCAAACTATCAAAAAGTAGAAGATTTTAAAAATACTCATTACACTTACTGCGTACCAGAAATTTCTGATGATGGTGTTTGCTCTTATCCAGATAAATTAGAGCCTGAGCCATATAACTTAGAAGGAGTGCTAGGTAAGATTTCTGTAGCAAACTTACGCCTACTTAATACACTTAATGATTTAGTTGAGATTGCTTACACAGACCTTAGCACCGATTGGCTTGGAATTTACAGAAGATTTCAAATTTCAGAAACTCCTACGCTTGTTAAGTTAGCATACAGAGGAATTCCGAGCAGAGCGGAATTTCCAATTACTGAAAGCTTTGCTGAAAAAAGTAATAATTCTGCGGTCGCACTAAATGGATCTTCAGTTATAATTAACAATTTAGAAGTTCATCTAAATAAAGGTGGAGTTTTTTACGTATGCGATGAAGCAGTTAAATCTGAAGCTTGTTTACCAATTTTTTCAACTGATTTTTCTAGAGTGCTTGGTGTAGTTGATGCTGAAGACACGAAGACCTACGCCTATAAATCTAAACAACTCTCTTATTTAGTGGCACTTTGCCTAGTATTAAGTGCGGTTTTGACCTAGAGAAAGAATCCATGAGCTAAAACTTTTTGGAAGCAGCCTACATGGAAGCGCTAATAATCTTGACCACTTTGCTGTAATGATCCAACTCTTTTTTTTAATCAATGCCTCTACAATTTCAAATGCAACTTTCTCTGAAGTATCCCAGACTGCACTACGTTTATGAGTACCCATTTCTTCGGTATCTCCAAACTCTGACTCTGTAGGCCCAGGGCAAACAGTTAAAACATTTATCCCTAAGCCTTTTAATTCATAACGTAAAGACATAGAAAAATAATAATTAAACGCTTTAGTCCCAGAATAAACACTCATAAAGGGAACGGGCTGAAACCCTGCCACTGAAGATATATTAATAATAGAACCAGATTTTCGTTTTTTCATTTGCGGAATCAATGTGTGCGTAAGACGAACTGGAACAATCAAGTTCAATTCAATCATTTGTAATTGTTTCTTTAGATCAGCATCAGAAAATAATCCGTAACTGCCTCTACCTGCATTATTCACTAATATATCAATTTCTAATTTAGATAAATCTGCAATTAAAGTCTTTAAATCGATATGTTTATCTTTAATAGATTCAGCAGTTAAATCACACAAATAAAAACGTGCAGAATTTTGTCTTTTAGAATTAAAAACATCTGTTATCTCTGTTAACTTATCTTCTCTTCTCGCAATTAGAAACAAATTTGCTCCTCTTGCATGAAACTCCTTTGCAAGACTACTGCCAATGCCAGATGAGGCTCCAGTAATAACAACATTTTGATTCTCAAATTGCATTTAGATCCTTCTTTTCAAAAGCAAACCAATTCACAGAATTTATATCCCTTGCTTTGCTTTTACTGTAAATGTCTTTTCTGATATTTAAGCATCTTGAAAAAAGAGTTAATACTTCCTTTAAGCCAGCCAAGGAGTTTCGTTCAAAAAAGATTACAGCAAAAACTACAAATAAATTACGTAATAAAACCCCTAATAAAAAAGGCATCACCCCCTGGGAAAATTGAAAATGAATTATTTGTAACTGAAATCTATTTCTAACACTAAGAGAATTAATAAAACTTGAAAGCTTATCCCTATTTTCAGGTAAAACTGTTCGCTTATGATAAGCTATAGCTTCTGCTTGATAACAACACTTCCAGCCTAAAGCATTTGCCCTAAAAGCAAATTCAGCATCTTCACGAAAAGCAAAGAATGCTTCATTTAACAATTGTTTTCTTTTGGAGAAATTTAACTCAAGCTCAGGGTGTACTTTAAACAAACTCTTAGTGTTTTCACTAGATAATAAACAGTCAATTCCAGATTCTCTTTTAATTAGCAGACATGCCCCCGTACCGCCAAAAACAATCTCTGTATTTGTATAATTATTTTCCTCATACTCTGAAGAACCTCTATCAAAATGACGCCAGCTTTTACTAAGTTTCATACCAGCAGCATCTATTTTTAGTGGCACAATAGGATTCAAATCTTTATCTGCGCGAAGAATTCTAGGAGTAACTAAGCCTATTTCTTTATTAAGAGAAAAAGAAGAAACCATTGTCTTTAAAGACGTCTTTGTCAGAGTTAAATCAGGATTTAACATCAAAAAATATTCAAAATCAGTTTCTAGAAAAGCGCTAAAAGATTGATTTTGAGCAGCGCAAAATCCTAAATTTACATCATTTAATAAAGTATCAAACTTATATTTGGCATTTAACTCTTTAAGCTTATTTTGCGTATCATCTGTTGATGCATTATCTACAATTTGTAATTTTAAGTTATCACCAAAACTAAAGCCTTCTTGCTTAAGAAGTGAGCTCAGACAAGCTTCTATATAGTTTTCACTATTAAAAGTTATAATTGAGACAAATATTTTCATTATTTTTCATATTAAAAAGTACTAGGAAGTAACTTAAAGCATTTTTACTTTTCTGCACCCATGAAATAAATATCTTAGTAAGGCTAGCTTTAAGCAACTTAAATATTATTGAGTTAACATATTGTTTTAACATGTTATTTAAAGTTTTTTCTAAAGAATTTCTATTAAATTCCGATATTAGAAATAGGCAAATTTTTTGCCTAATGTGTTAACGAAGGAATGTAACACAGAAAGGAGCTTGAGCTCCGCCCCACTCAGAAATCCTTTCCAAATTAATTAACAATTTTGCAAAATCTCCAAGGAGGGAGTGGCAAAAATGAAACTAGAAGGACTTGCTTACGCAAATACAGCTACGCAAGGCCGGTCGGTCGGTCGAGAAGGAGCTATACCTGAAATTAAATCAGGGATACAGGCTACCTATACTGCTGCTAAAAGCGGTGGTTTATTCGCTCGAGAGATGACATTACAAAGTAATGAAGATCGAGTTGAAGTAAAAATCGAGACTGATAAGCCAAACGTAACTAAAGATCCATTTGATTCTATTGCAAGTGAATTATTTGCAAATGGAAATCAAGTAGAAAAAATTGCTGTAGCACTTGATATACAAAAAGTGAAAGCTGTTGAAGCTTACACTCATGAAAGTGAAGCTTAGTTTATAAAGTTCACTTAAGAATTCGCTTTATTACTGCTCTTAATGTTTCAGGGCTAACAAGAGCGATCTTTTTTCCGTTTATCCACACACTTGGTGTGGCTTGAAGTTGAAGCTCGTCTGCTATTTTAATATCTGTTTTAATAATTTCTAACTGTCTTTTAGCACTTAAACATTCTGTTAATGCTAAATAATCTAACCCTAAATTCTCAGCTTCACGTTTAATAGAACTCCTAACTTTGGTTACGGAACTTTCCTCTTCCATCTCTGGTAACGCGAAAAGTATACTTGCAAATTCCCAAAACTGCCCCTGTTCTCCAGCACAACGAGCAATATGAGCCGCATAACACGCATGATCATGCATTCGAGCAGGAACGCTTTTATTACAAGACTTATCTAAAGGGTAATTTTTTAAAACCACCTGGACTTTATTACTACCAAATTCAGAAATGATTTGCTTTAAATCAAAAAAAAGCTCACGGCAAAAAGGGCATTCATAGTCAACATATTCAACAATTTGCACAGGAGCTCCTTGAGTGCCAATAGAATAATCTCCAAATGCTCCTTTATCTAAGATTAATTCTATTTTTTCTTTTTTTGCAGCTTCCCAGTCATCAGTAACAACCTGAATAACTTGATCGATCATACCATCAAATCTTGCTTGTGCAATTTTAGGAGGAAAATATGCAAACACTCCAAATGAAAGTAAAGATACAAAAACTGCAATGGCAATATTTTTGCTTGGCAAGTTTTCAGATTTTAAAGAACCACTTTTTTTAACAATATGTACAAAAAATCCAAATAATATGAAGTGTACTAAATACATCCCAAGACAGATTATACATAAGCTTCCTATCTTGAATTGCGAAATAAGATAAAGAAAGACTGATACTAAACAACTAAGGGCAGAAAGAATGAGTCCTATTTTTGAAAAATTAGAGGATTTTTTTGAGAAGAACCCACAAAAAATAATGAATATATAAAAAGGTATGCCATAAGCTCCAAGAGGTATCCCAAATAGACTTGCCCACTTACTTTGATAAACTAACTCACAATTAATTGTTTCACTGATTGCACAAAACGATGGCCCCTCACTTAAACCAAACTCAAGTTGTAAATGTAAGTATATAGATATAACTGCCAGAACAAGCCCTATGCTTGCTGTAACAAAGATTAGCCAGGGAATTTTTTGACCAAATTTCATAAGAGTAAAATTTGCATAACTAATTAAGTTCAGCAAGAATTAGTATCGAAATAGCTATTAGCTAAAGTAATTTATTGCCAGGGAAGCTTTTGAAAACGTCTATTTAGCGTTTTTAAGCCATATCAGGTATTTCAATTGCGTATGCCATGAAACACTTCAGCTACTTTACCTTCATATACCTTCTTAAAGGATATAAGTTTTTCCGCCTGTTCAGAAACAGTCCCACCACCAGGACTGATTAAATAAGATATTTTCTTATTATTCAAAAATTTTGAAAGTCCGTATTCGTTATCAAAAATATTAAAATAAGACTTGTATAAATCTTCACCAACTAAAGTATTTCTATCATCCAAAACTGGTTTCAATTTCATATCCGAAAGAAAAACAATAAAGCCACCCCAGCTTGGTGGCGCTAATACGACTGGTGAAACTTCAGTTGAATTTTCCATAATCCATTTAACTTCAGCATAGGGAAATTTGTTTTCTGAAGGGCCGAAGCTACCAGAGTAAAATGGAATCTTTTGAGTAAAGCTGAGTGAGACTAACAAAAAAACAGAGAAAGCTAAAAAAGCTATATTTTTATGTGCATATTTTAAATCATGTAACTCTGCAGATTTAAACTTTGCAGTAATAATTGGAAGATAAAACTTAAAAGTGTTTCTAAAATAAGAACCAAACTTTCCAAGCGTAAGACTGGTTAAAATAATCGAACAAATGGCAAAATATGGTAAAAATCTAACTGCATAAAAACAAAGGCCAAAAAAACTTAAAAAACTCAGTTTGATAAACTTGTTACTACAGTAATTTAAATCTTTAGTTTTCAGTAGCGCCGGTAAGTTTATTAGCCCCAAAAGCAAAAATAGTTGACCAGAATACGCTGCTAAATCAACAGGATTCCACTCCTGATGAAATTTCATAAAATAAGTACTAGCACCTAGTTTAAAAATTGAAAAGTGAAGTTGAATAAAATATGGGTTACAAAGCGTAGCTGCAAAAATAACTAAGCAAGTAATTATAAAATTTAAAACATCACCCTTTAATTCACTCGAAAGTAAAACAGATAGAATAAATAAAAAAAGCAAGAAAAATCCCAGAACAAAACTAGGATGGACATTTGCCCATAGTAAAAAAAGTATAAAAAGTGAAATTTTTTCTTTTGTTTTAAATAATACTCTATTATCTGCTGGTAACTTTTCTAGAAGAAAAAAATACAACAAAGCAAAGAGGCCAAAACTAAAAATTACCGGGCGCAAAATAAAATGGATCTGAGAAATCTTAAAAGCAATCAGAACTGCAATGCTAGCAGCCAATGAAAAACCACTAAATTTTCTAGCTTTCCCCCAGCAAAACACAAAAAAAAGTCCAAGAAAAAAAATGCTAAGTAAAACATAAATTATTTGAAAACTTCCAATTTTATAAAGTAAATATAAAACGAGATCGCTTAGCCATTGATCTGCGACCCAAAGCCTCTCTTTAGAAGAAGCCAAAAATGTATCGAGGTAAGGGATTTGACCTTTGCTGATAAGCTTACCAGCCATCAAGTGCCAACCAACACCAGGATCATTGGCAAAATTTTGCAACTGAGTTTTAAGTAAGCTAAAAAATCCTAAAAGAACAAAAATGTCATGTATGCAAAAATAACTTTTTATCTTTCGTAAGCTAATAATCATTAGTCTGTTATAAAAAGTTCTAAAGCCAGTTTAAAATTTTATCTATAACTTGCTCCGTAGTAAAACCAAACTTTTCTGCAACTACCTCACCAGGAGCAGAAGCTCCAAACCTATCGATAGAAATATTTAACGCATCCGATCCCACTACCTCTGACCAGACTAATTTTGAACCTGCTTCAATACTCACTTTTTTGCTCTTAGAAGGAATAATTTGATTCCTAAAACTTTCATCCTGATCTAAAAAGGCATCCATACAAGGCATAGAGACTGCTCTAACAGCATGCCCTGAAGAATTTAATTTAGCAGCAGCTTCAACAGCAAGCCAAACTTCAGATCCGGTGGCTACAAGAGTTATTGCGTCTTTATCAGCTCCTGAGACTACGTAAGCTCCTTTCATTGCTACCTCTAATTCAGGATCTTTTTCCCTCTCGATTACTGGAACATCTTGCCTAGTAAGCAACAATGCCGAGGGAGCTTTTTTTCTGTTCAAAGCTGCCCAGTAACACAAAGCTGTTTCCCAAGCGTCCGCCGGTCGATAAACATAAAAATTCGGAATTGCTCTTAAACTTGCAATTTGTTCAATTGGTTGGTGAGTTGGCCCGTCTTCACCCACCCAAATACTGTCATGAGTAAAAACAAAAATTGACTGCAAATGTGACAATGCAGCAAGCCTCATTGGTGGCCGCATATAATCGGCAAACACTAAAAAAGTGCCTGTATATGGAATCCAATTTCTAGTATAGGCCAAGCCATTTACTATAGAACCCATTGCATGTTCACGCACCCCAAAGCGGATATTTCTTCCTGAAAAACTTCCTGGCTGAATTTCACCAGAATTCTTTATCAAAGTTTTATTCGATGGTTCTAAATCTGCAGAACCACCAATTAAAAATGGTAAATGCTTTGCAATGATTTGAATAGCTTGCCCAGAAAGATTACGGGTGGCGGCCTTGCCCTGCTTAGACATTTCAGAAAAAAGTTCATCTCTTAGCTCAACAGGAATATTTAAATCTAATTGAGATTCAAGTTTTAAAAAACCTTCCTGGTTTGAAGCCTTCCAAGTATTAAATTTTTCTTTCCAGTTTGAATAAATAGCAATTTTATTTTCTACTGCTTCTGCACAATGAGATCTTACCTCATCAGGAACTAAAAAGTCTTTATCTTCTGGCCAGCCGATTTCTCGTTTAGAAAGTAGAACTTCTTCTTTACCAAGAGGGGCTCCGTGAGAATCAGCAGTGCCAGCTTTATTAGGACTACCTTTTGCAATAATAGTTCTTGCAACAATTAAACTTGGCTTATTTTTTTCAGCTAAAGCCTTATCTAAAGCTTCATGTATCGCGGCAAAATCATGTCCATCTATTTTTTGTACAAACCAATTACAAGCCTCAAATTTTGCGGCTACATCCTCAGTAAAACAAACATCAGTGCTTCCACCAATTGAGATTTCATTATCGTCGTAAAAATAAATCAAATTATCCAAGGCTAAATGCCCAGCTAAAGAAGCTGCCTCAAGCGCAACACCTTCCATTAAATCGCCATCGCTAACAATTCCGTAAACATTATAGTCAAATAACTCTTTTGAATAATCATTGGCCATTAATTTTCCAGAAATTGCCAAGCCAACACCATTTGCAAATCCTTGTCCAAGAGGGCCGGTTGTTGTTTCAACGCCAGGAGTATATTCAAATTCTGGATGACCGGGTGTCTTACTTTCCCACTGTCGAAATTTTCTGAGTTCTTCTAAAGGCAAATCATAGTCGAATAAATGCAACAAAGAATAAAGCAGCATCGATCCATGACCAGCAGAAAGCACAAAGCGATCGCGATTAATCCATTGAGTATCCCGTGGATTGAAATTTAAATAGTTTGAGAATAAAACTGCGGCAACATCTGCCATTCCCATTGGCATCCCAGGGTGTCCGGAATTAGCTTTTTGAACTGCATCCATTGAAAGAGTTC
>JAGRAS010000060.1 GCA_020434465.1 Bdellovibrionales bacterium
CGATCTCAAAATCATTTGGCTCGCGGCCCAAACCTGCGTAAAGTGCTTCAAAAGCTTTCTTATATTGGTCTGATCTACTACGTACTAAATGAGGAACCCAGTCTCGACTTATTAAGCCATCGAGCATTTCCCTTCTTATTCTGTGTGAGGCGAATGTTTTGAATTCGATGCCTTTTTTTTCATCAAAGGTCTCCACAGCTTTCATAAAACCGACAAAACCATCACTTATGAGATCTCCTACTTCAACTGGATTTGGCATTGAAGAAGCTAATCTTTTAGCAATGTATATAATTAAAGGTTCATATTTTTTAGCAAGAAGTTCAAAAAGCTCTCCCCTTCCAGACCTCTTATATGCTCGCAAGGCATTTACAACATTTGGTGAATCAATATCAAAGCTACGTAAATTAATATCTAGTATTGACGCTTGGCTTAATAGATCTGCTTCGTATTTCTTTAAAGATTCAATGTCTTCAGGATCTTCTATATCCCCTCTCTCTTGGCCGCATCTAACTATTTTTTTTTGCTGCATCATTACTTCCAACAAAAACTGTAAATTTTAAAAAACATTTCAGAGTGTAAACAATTGAGAAAGCACTTAGAGATAAGCAGGTTAGCATACCTGGGAGCAACTTCCTCCGGCATTAAGATTACTACTGCTGAAAAGCTAAATCAAATTCTAGATAGAGACCTAATTGTTAGTGAAATCAATTAAATCTCTCAATGTAGTGCTCGATATCACCCTGATAAATAGCAAAAAAGTGGGTGGTATAGATTTCGGATAAGCTTTGCCAGTTTCTTAGTTTCTAATCCTGACATGGATTATCAGCAGACCATGGCCTTGCCTTAAATCTCCAGCCGCTAAACCAAGAATTAAGTGCTGCTTCACCTTCGGCTTGCGAACAGACTTTAGTTCCGTCGGCAAGAGTTGAGCATTCACTGCTATTTGCTGGTGCAGAAACTTGTAAGTTAACTAACTGCACAACTGTTAGTGCTGCAAGCTTATTTCCAAGCCAGCCATTACAAGATCCATCAGGAACGCTAGATGAAGCTTCACAAGGATCATTTATTCTTCTTTCATACTCATGTTCCTCATCGTCTCCAAAACCTCCGTAAGGTGAGGGAACTCCGTTGGTATCAATTTTTACACAATATTTAGTTGTACCTGCTACATCCTCGTCTCTTGGAATAATTAGAGCCATCGCTGCAGCAAAGTAGCGATTCTGTCTACTAGCAGGCCAGCCGGTGTGAATATAGCTAACCGAATCTACAGTCAAAGGCTTCCATGCATCTTCACAGGCTGGATGATCAGCACAGTTTGCATCATCACAATCTGTAAAACCATCAAAGTCATTATCTTCTCCATCCTCGCAGCAGTTTTCTCTTAGCACGCAGCTATTAGCAGCAGCAGTTAAAGTGCGAAGCATCGCAGGTTCAGCCTCAGCATTACAACTTGCACAATCACTTGCTATCTCACCCTCAACTTCATCTGTATAATTTCCGCTTGGTTCTTTTTTACCAGCACCCATAACACCACCAGTAATACGGAAAAAGTCTCCAGGATCACACTGTGAACTACCTACAACAGTGATAGTTTTTTCTGTAGTAATTAATTCAGAACTTACAGGAGATCTAGTTGAATCTGCGATCTCTATACAGGGATGTGGATCCCAATGATATTGAAAATCACAATCCTCTTCATTTTCCTCATCTACACCTAGTAGATCAATTGAAGCAGTTGTAGATTCACCTTTTGCTAAAACAGTTTTACCCAAAGTTACTTTTACACCTTCAGCGTCGAGGCAAGTAATATCAACTTCTGCAGTGATCTCACCAAGTGGGTTTTGGTTCTCTTTAGAGCGAACCTTTAAAGTTACTTCTTCATGTCTTTCATCACCAAGTTTGTCTTTATCAAAAGCAAAAAATCTTCCTTTTGGTCCTTCGTCATAAACTTCGGTGTTCGGCTTAACTTCATCACTACCACTATGACCAGCAGTCATCTCTCCAATTAGGCCGGGATAATTCCAGGCAAACTCAAGACATGGAACCGCTTTGTCAAAAGCATTAAAAACTTGCTTATTAGTTTTTTTGAAATCTAACTCGTAAGAAACAACTTCCCCTGGTAGTAATTTCACCGATAAAGGTCTTAAAGCATTTTCATTAACTGCTAGACCTCCTGCTTCACCATACCCTCGCTCACCTTTAGATCTTCTATTAAAAGATTCTCCAAGAGGGCCTGTTAAGTCCTCTACGGAAGTAGATTGATAAGCCTCTCGGGTAGTGTTCCCCTCTGCAAGTAAGCTACAGAAAAGAGCTTTACCTCTTTCTTTGGCATAAGTTGTATCAACTGCTTTTGAGAAGCCAAAAAAATCAGAGGCACCCTTACTAAGAAAAGCGTTAGACATAGTATCGTTATTATTACTATGGCAGAAGCCGCCCCAAACAATTGAATTTGAGAAGCTTCCAGTTAGTCCGTTTATAAAGCGAGGGGTAACATAAAGTATTCCATCGCCGAGACTAGTGTCTGCATCCCCGCTTTTAAAAGTTATCTTCTTAGCAAGAATTTCTTCAGCATATTTTACAAGATTGTCATTTGTAGATTTTTCTATACTTTGAAATGAAACTTCACCTCTTCTGTTAACACTTCCGTGAGTGACCATAATAATTGTGTCATAAGCTGTAAGATTACTTAGACTTGGTATATTAGCTGCTGATTCCCTAAGCACACTAACATCAAAATCACCAATATTTTTAAAAAGTTCCTCTAAAGTGTAAGATTCTGAATTATCACCAAAGTATCCTGTATCCCAAATAAATACTTTGTTTGTGCCTGATCTCATAGAAGTTTGAATAGGTGTTTCGTTAATGACTGCTGAGAAAGTTTCGTGATCAAATGGTATTGAACCCTCTCTTTCAGATAGCATTAAGCCACCTTCAAAACCAAACTTATAAATTATATCAATGTCTAGATTATTTGCAGCAACACTTGCGTCTTCAACATTCTTTAGTTTTCTAATCGCTCTAGCAGTTTCAACTCGTGCCTCATAAGTGTCACCATACTGAGCTTTTTTCTGTGACCAGATTTCTTGAGCTTTCTTTTGGGTTTCTTCAATTTTTTCGAAGAAAGATTGAGTAAGTTTTTTATCATTTACAACTTCAATCTCAGCTCCAGGAGTGCTTAAAGTTCCACCACTAGAGTTTCTAAGACTGCCAGTGGTTGTTGCAATATAAGTAGTATTCTTTTTAGCATTAAATTGAAATGAGCCTGTATATACTCCATCGCCAGCAATTTCGTCAGGAGCTGATCCTTTGTCGTTTAGTTCTGCAACTGGAGCACCTTTTGGTTTTCCGTTTTTAGATAAGGCATATAGCTCAAGAGAAGCTGGCACTGGACTAACGGAAGGATCTACAGAAACAGTAACAATCACTTCATTACTAGTGCCTTTAAAAACTCCTTGTGGCGACATTATTGGGGCATATTGGTTTAAGCAGCTAGTCGATTTGCCGCTTGAAGTATATTTAAAACTTTGCTTTCTTTTTTTTCTGCTTACAGCACCATTTTTTCTATTTGCTTTTCGTTTTATTGGAGAAATGCTGCAATAAGAAGAATTGGCATCAAAGCTTAATTGAACAAGAGTTGGTATGGAAATACTTCCTAGAGTAAGTCTTTTCCCAATAAAAATAGCTTTGCCATTTTTTGTATTAATTTTTGCTTTAACTATTCCGCTAACACCTTTAGAGCCTTTATAAATCAAATTACCAGAATTTCCTTTTTGGCTAAAATCTTCAAGATTTAGACTTTGTTCAAAGTTATCTACTCGTAAAGTTAAGCTGGCAGCAGATAAAATTTCATTCGTATCTACAGTTCCCTTTACAACAAAACTATCAGTCTTTTTTGGGTTTACCTTTATATTAACTTTATTTACCCAGTCTGCTTTAGCAGAGCTTAAAAGCAGAATATTAAAGAATAAAATTAAGAAAATTGTATTAATGTTTTGAGAAAGTCTTGTCATGATTTTAAGGCACCTCAAAAAAAAGACTGAGATTTTAAGATTACGTGAATACTATCTTATTTTGGTCTTTTATTCAAAAAAATGATTTACGACAATAATATATCAAGCCTCTTCGGCTTATCCGAAGCCTAAGAACCTGTTAAAGACCTCTAGTACCACCCTCATTTATAGTAATTTCTAAATCCAATTAATAGATCTACTAAAAGTCCATCCACAAACTATCGATATAGGTATGCGTTCTTGGATTTATACATACGACTTTGTCTGGGCATTTTTAATTTCTTCCTTACTGTTTTAAGTATTCTATGGAAACTATGGTTTGTTGACTAATTTGAGGAGAAAAGTGGATGGTACCAGTTGTCATAAGTAAGTTTTTTCGAAATCACTATTCGATAAATATATGTATTTAATAAATTTTTATAAAAAATGTGCTTTACATTCTAAATTATACTAAGATTACACAGAACGTTTTTGTTAATATTAAACTATTTTAGAAGTAGCTTTTTTAAAACTTAATTTATTGTGAAAAAATGAAATATTTAAATAATACTCTACTAACATCTTTATCAATTGCAATTATTATTTTTGCTTTTACACCTGATAGTAGTGCTCAATGTCTTTCGCTTAAAAAAAGAAAAGGTAAGCTTATAGTTAAAGATGCTAAAGAGGATGGAAGCTGCCCCAAAAAAGCAATAGATCTTTCTGCTGTTGTTCAAAGTATCCAGTCCCAAAATGGAAGTGCTGGACCACAAGGTGAACAGGGTCCTCAAGGTAAGCAAGGGCCTCAGGGTTTACAAGGCCCCCAGGGCGAGCAAGGACCAGTTGGCGATCCTGGCCCTACTATGCAAAATATTGTAACAGTTTCGGCTTCAGGTGCTGACTTTGATAATGTTGCTGATGCACTTGCTTCTATAAGCGATGCTTCTGATACTAATCCTTATGTAGTAGATGTTGGTCCAGGTGTTTATAATCTTTCCAACAGAATTACTGTTCCTTCTTATGTTCATCTTCGTGGTAATGGACCTGGGATAACTGTCTTAACTGGAACCGCTACAGGTTTTGGGTCAAGTAACGGTCTCGTAGTTTACAATCCTAATACAATAATTTCTAATCTTAGCATAATTAATACTGGTGCTGGTACTGGCACTGGACAATTTGGTTTAAGTGGTATTTTTGTTGATAATGTTCGCTTTGATAATTTAGAAATCATTGTTTCAGGAGATGCTTCTACAGCTTATGGAATCTACCATCGAGTTGGGAGTCTAATAATGACTAACACTTTTATCTCAGTTGAAAGTAATGATACAAGCCCTACTCTAGTCGGAGTATTTGGTAATTTTGGAGGCGCTCATGTAAATATTACTAACACACGGATAGATGGTGTAAGCCAGGCAAATGCTGTATTTGTGAATAACGAAGCTTGTTACAATGTAAGTCTGGGAGATACTGGTATAGGAACTCAGTTAAACTCTAGTTGCGACTAGTAAGCTTTTAGTCTTTTCACTCAGAACTTTAGAGTATTTCAAGCCTTTTCCAATTATGGCTTGCAGACTAAGACTTGGATCGATATAGACAATGCATGAGGTTTTTTAGATATAAAGCTGACATAGCCCCAACAAGCGTAATTGCCTTTCTTTTTTTTCTTGATCTTATTGCATATCTACATATCTCTAATATTTATCTAGTTATTTGCTGGATGCTTATAATGTTGCCTGTTAAGGCTTGCATCTGCTCATGGAACCATCATCATCAGCATGTTCATACTTTTAAACAAGTTTGGGCAAATCGATTGTTAGAAATTGTGTATGCATTTCATACTGGGATTACAACAAATGCCTGGGTGCTGCACCATAATTTAGGCCATCATGTAAATTATCTTGATCAAACTAAAGACGAATCCGGCTGGGCCAGACAAGACGGTTCGACTATGGGAACTATTGAGTATACCTTAACAATTGCTGTTACAGGTTATTTACGTGCTTATAGGGTTGGTAAGAAACATCCGAAATATCAAAAAAGCTTTTTATCTGCTGGGATTTTAGTGTCAGCTATTTTAGCCGCGCTATTTTACTTTAACTGGATAAATGCGCTTTTTATTTTCTTTATTCCAATGCTAAGTGGTTATGTAATTACTTGCTGGCATACTTATTATCACCACGCGGGATTGCATACTGATAATCACTTTGAAGCCTCTTATAATATTACCCACCGGTGGTACAATTTGTTAACTGGAAATCTTGGATATCATACTGCACACCACTGGAAGCAAGGTGTACACTGGTCAAAACTGCCAGAATTACACCAGGAAATTAAAGATAAAATACCAGAACATTTGTATAGACGCCCATGCTTTCCATTCTATTTGCTACCTGGCTAAAAACTGCTAAAAAACACTATGCGTGTTTTAATGCTCTATCACTATATTGATATTCCTGAATCACATGTTATTTCTAAGCTGCATTCGACTGGCTTTCAACTGAAAATTCTCTGTCATCCAAAAAGCCCCAATCAAGATAAACTTAGTAAATTAGGCATTGAGCCAGTGCATTTTGCATTTAAAAGCCGATTTTCAGTTTCAGCAGTAAAAAAAATTAATTCTCTTGTTAGTGATTTCAAGCCTCAAATAATCCATGCATTTAGTGGGCGTGCAATTTCTAATTCTGTAATCCTAAGTTACTTCCTTAAAAATAGGCCTAAACTCTTAGCTTATCGAGGGGCAGTAGGCGAGATTTCTAGATTAGATCCTGCAAATTGGTTTACATTTTTAAATTCAAAAGTAGATATGATTTGCTGTGTATCAAAAGATATTGAAAAAGGGCTTTTAAAATCTGGAATTCCTGCTGGTAGACTATGTACAATTTATAAAGGACATGACCCTGCTTGGTATAATTCAAATAGCAGCGTTACGAGAGAAGAGTTAAATATCCCAAAAAACGCCTTTATTATAGGCTGTATTGCTAATTTTAGAAAAAATAAAGGAGCAGATTTATTAGTAGAAGCAGTTAAAAATTTAAGTACTTCCCTTCCTGAAGTGAAATTAATATTCATTGGTAAAGACAAAAAAAATTCTATAAAAAAGATATCTTCAGCTACTGAGGTTAAAGATAAAGTTATTTTCTTAGGTTTTCAGGAAAAACCAACCACGTATTTAAGTTTATTTGATGTTTTTGTTATGCCGTCACGAAAAAGTGAAGGTTTGCCCAAGTCTGTAATTGAAGCTATGGCTTGCAAAGTGCCTTGCATAGTTTCAAATGTTGGCGGAATGCCTGAGTTAATAAGAGATCAAATTGATGGCATAGTTTTTAAGGAAGATAATTCTAAAGAACTTAGCAATGCTATTTTAAAACTTGCAGCTAACTCTGATCTTAGAAAACAATTTGCCGAAAGTGCATTTGATAGAATCTTAAATAACTTCGGTATTGATGCGACTCTAAATGCAACAATTAATCTCTATAACTTAATGATATCAAATATTTAGCTAAATTTTTTTTAGCTATCAAATATAAGTCTTTTTAAAAAATAAGTCGACTTGAATTAAGATAATTAGGAGGGCTGTTGCTGAGTAGATTTTCTAGCGACAGTCGCATAAAAGGAGTGAGGTACATGAAGGTACAAGGTGATTTATTAGGAAGATTAATTAGCAGTATTGCATCAGACTCTAAAAAAGTTGGCGGCAGTGGCTTTCAAGAAATAATTAAACAATTACAAGAACAAAGAAAAGCTAGTAAAAGTTCTAAAAATGATGACGCTGCTTCAATTGAAATTACAAACCCACCAGTAGATGTTGCCCCACCAGAGGAAAATGCTGCACCAGAAGTGGAAGAAACAACTGAAGTAATAGCACCAGAAGAAAACCCTGATAACTCTGAAATTAGATCATTAGCTGAAAAATACGTTAATTCTTATGAGAAAAATGCCAGAGACTTATCTGATGATGAGCGCAAATCTTTAATTGATGACGTAGCA
>JAGRAS010000061.1 GCA_020434465.1 Bdellovibrionales bacterium
GGCACAATCCCTACTGCGAAGTCCCAAGAAACTACACTATGCACAGAAATTACTAGAGGTGTGGCCAATGCAGCAAAAAGTAAGTATGCAGCCATATAATGCTTCCACTGACTATTGCTTCCCGTCCAACCTAAGGAAGTCACTCCATAAAGCATTTTTCTAAAAAATGTTTTTGCACGATCTCTTGCAACTGCAATGTCAGGAATTAAACCAACAATAAAAAACACTGCTGAAACTGTGAAGTAAGTTGAGATCGCAAAAACGTCCCAAAGAAGTGGAGATTTAAAGTTTGGCCAAAGTGCACGTTCATTTGGATATGGTAAAAGCCAATAAGCAAACCAAGGTCTACCAACGTGAATTAATGGAAACAAGCCAGCAGTCATTACTGCAAAAACTGTCATTGCTTCTGCTAAGCGATAAATCGGATTTCTAAACTTACAACGAAATAAAAATAGAACTGCAGATATAAGAGTGCCAGAGTGAGCAATACCTACCCAAAATACGAAGTTAGTAATATACACCCCCCACATAATCGGGTGAGTAATACCAGCGACGCCCATTCCGTATAGTAGTTGTTTTGAAAAACAAAGTAAGCCTATTGCCACTAATGTTAGGCAAAGTGCAAGTAAGGCATACCAACCACCTTTTGGAGGCTCAAGAGTTCGCAAAACAGTATCTGTAACTGTCTTATAGTCTACATCAAGCTTTGCACTCCAAGAATTACTAGAAGAAGCCAAAATTCATTCCTCCTAAATCTTATACCTAACATCCTTCAAGTAAGTTACTGAAGGTTGTGTATTAATGTGATGATCTAAAACTTTATACGCTCTGCTATCATGCCCAGCTTTGGCAACCTGACTATTTGAGTCATTTAAATTACCAAAAGATAAAGCTTGTGTTGGGCAACTTTGCACACATGCTGGCTGAACTTCTCCATCAAGAACAGGACGGCCAATATCTTTTGCTCTATCTTTAGCTTCATTGATTCTTTGAACACAGAAAGTACATTTTTCCATCACTCCTGCTGTACGTTTAGTCACATCAGGATTTATCTGCCAGTTTAGTGGCTCCGGCCATTCGTACTCGAACCAATTATATCTTCTTACTTTGTAAGAGCAGTTATTACCGCAGTAACGAGTGCCTACGCAGCGGTTATACACCATTGCATTCAAGCCTTCTTCATTGTGGTAAGTTGCATAAACTGGGCAGACTGGTTCACATGGTGCGCTATTACAGTGCTGACACATCATAGGAATAAAACTTACTTTCAATTCCTGTGATGGGTTTTTATCCATATATCTTTCAATACGAATCCAAGACATTTCTCTTCCTTGAGCAACATGCTCAGGACCAACAGTTGAAATATTATTTTCTGCGTAACATGCAACCACGCAAGCAGAACAGCCAGTGCAGGATTCTAAATCAATAGCCATCGCCCATCTGTATAAAGGATGTTCTCTTTGTTTATACATTTGTTTTGGCGCGTGATGCGAGCCATGAGCTTGATGCTCATCATGGCCAGCTTCATGTTCTTTTTTTGCTTTTTCTGAAGAACTGGACGAACGATATTCGGTCTGAGCTATTTCTCGCTCACCCTGATCAAAAGAACCTTGCATTACAGTAAATAGAGGTCTGCCCATAGCCTTACTAGCGATCGCCTTAGTAGACAGAAGCGGTAAATGATCATCTTTTGTAGTTTTATTTGAAATCAAAGAATAAACATTAGCAGAAGCTACTCGCTGAGCAAATCTTCCATAAGCTTTATGACCTTGACCAACCGGAACAGCTACAATTTCTGGGCAAACATGCTCAGTAACGTAAGCTGGAACTGTAATCTCACCAGTATTATTTCTAAGAGTAACTGGATCTCCCTGCTTTACCCCAAGATCTTTTGCTGTTTCTGGATGCATCTCTGCCCAAGAGCTCCAAGAAACATGTGTCATAGGGTCAGGCAACTCTTGTAACCAAGGTTTATTAGCTGAGCTTCCATTAAAGCTTTTTACAGAAGAGTATGGATAAACTATTAATCCTTTGCCGTTAAAACTTGCTTTCTTAAAATCACGCCTAAACGCTTCAGGATCAACTTTTACTTTTACAGCAGATCCAGTTTGCTTCTTGAACCAACCTCCGTTTTCTACAGAGCTAAGCCAAAACTTTTCAAAACTGCCACCTCGGCCAGAGTTTGAGTGCACCTGTTTCCAAGACTCTTTCAAGTACGAGTGAAAATCTTCGGCTCCTGCACCAACAGCAGCATTACCTGAATCACGAGCAATCTTTAATAGCATATCTCCAACATGCATAGTATCGAACACTGGAGTCATTGCTGGTTGTTGAAGCGAATAAATTCCTTCAACAGGATTAAAATCTCCCCAAGATTCAATCGAGGTGTTTGCAGGAAGAATTAAGTTTGCTGCTCTTGCTGTGTCATCTAAATGTGAAGAAAAACTCACAACTAAAGGAACTATTTTAGAAGCATAATCAAAAGCTAATTCTTGAGATAAAGTGAAAATTGGATTTGTGCCATAAATAAACAACGCGCCAATTTTTTGTGAACGCATATCATTTACTAAGCTTGTAATCGATTTTGGTGAGCTAGATACTTTTCTAACTGAACCAAGATCCACTGTTTTTCCAACCGAACCAAGCACTAAGTTTAAAAATGCAGAAATTAATTGAAGCTCGACAGCATTAGAAGTTGATGCCGCAGCACCACCAGCAATAACAAGCGGAGCTTTTGCATTTACTAAATATTCTGTCGTTAACAAAATATCACTTTCTGAAACGCCAGAACTTCTCGCAGCTTCAGCAGTTGTTACTTTAGAAACAGTTCTTTGAATTTGCTCTCGTACGCCAGTATCTAAATTCTCTCCTAAGCCTCTATCGAGAATATTTTTCAAGATTGCTTGTGCGATTAAAATTTCTGCACCAGGTTTTGAACGCAACCACTTATCTGAGTTAGCTCCAGTCAAGGACAACCTAGGCTCAACATGTACTAATTTTAACTTATTGTGCTTTCTTCCTTCTGCCCATGCTCTTGCAAACTCAACTGGGCTAATCCAGCTTTCAAGAAAGTCTGCACCAAAGTTTAGAACGAAATCTGCTTTCTCAAATCTATATCCAGGAACCCCCTCAACTCCATAAGCTAATGAAGCAGCTTTTGCTAAAGCATTATGATCTCCAGGTTCAAAAACAACATGCTTAATATTAGCTTCTGTTCCCCATTCATTAATCAATGCCTGCAAACTGCTGCCAACATTTCCAGTAAGCAGTGCAGTTTGTTTTTTATTCTTTGCTAATGATTTTTTAATCTTACTAAAAGCTGACTTCCAGGAAATTGGCTTAAATTGAACTCTTCCCTTCTCATCTGCTACTCGTTCAAGTGGCTGCCTAACCCGATCTGGATCGTATAAACCTTGCAGCGATGCTTGCCCTTGTGCGCAAAGACCTCCACGGTTAATTGGATTTTCTTTGTTTCCCTCAATTTTTATTGCCCGCCCTTCTCGAGTTTTAATTTGAATTCCGCATCCTGCAGGGCACTCTGTGCAAGTTGAAGCATACCAAGTTGCCACACCAGGAATTTTTTTATCATCACCTTTAAGGTATGGAATAATATTTTGTGTTGCTGGGTCTGCACAGCCAATAGCGGTTACAGCAGCAGAAGCTCCTGAGATTTTTAAGAAGTCTCTTCTGGACATTCCAGAATCTTTAGACAAAGCTTCGCTATTTGTCTGACCAATTATGTTTAAAGAATCTATCTTTTTTGCCGCCATCTAAGGCCCTTCCTAATAATGACAAACATAACAATCAATGCTCGTGCCTTTCTCCCTATGGCAGTCTAGACACCAGCCCATCTTCATAGAAGCAGTTCTTTCTACAGCTTCCATTTTCGGAATTTGCCCGTGACACTCCTGACAACCTACACCAGCTTTAATGTGTCGTTTATGATTAAAGCGTACATAGTCAGGCATCACAGTAACTTTTTTCCATTCGATTGGCTTATTAGAATTATAAGCTTCTTCAATCTTAGAAATTTCTTTTTTCTGCCAATCTTCAGTCCCCTTAACTATCGAGTGACATCCCATACAAGTTTGAACTTCAGGAATTGCTGCGTAAGGAGACTTTGTGACATTCCAGTGACAAAACTGGCACTCCATTTGATTTTTTTGAACGTGAGTCACGTGACTAAACTTGATTGGCTGTTCTGGTTTATGACCTTTTACTCTTTCCTTTGGGCCAAAGAAATGAAAGTGATCAATTAAATTAAGATCCCATAGTGCTGCTTGGCCGTCATTCCAAGTTCCAGCATCTACCTCAATATCATCATAAGGATTTCCACTATCACCTTCTGCTATCAGTTCACTCGATCCAAAATATAGATACCCTGCAACAACAGAAAAGATAATTACAAATGATATAGTAAAACAAAACTTTCGCATTAACGAAAAACCCGAGAAATTTAAATGCCTTTATAGCTCTAAGAATAAAATCTAATTCTTGAGCATTGAATAATGAGACAACAAATGCACAAAATTGCCAATTCAAAAAATTAACAACAATCCGCTAAACACTTCATAGCTTTACTTATTTATTCGATGCAAGGGGATCTTTGTATTTATTTGTTGGTTTTTTAAATATTATGCGTCATGTAATTCCTTGATATACCAAATTATGTTTTTAATTTAACTATTTTTTTTGATCGAAGACTGTTGTTTAAGTTATAAAGTCACTTTATGAGTGGAAACGGCGAAAGAAGCGTATCTAATCAGATCATGTGGGAGCCAGGCACAAAACTAATTGAAAACTCAAATATAACAGCGTTTATTAATAGAATAGATCAAGAGCTTGGCTTTAAACTCGCTGGTTATCAGCAGCTCTATGAGTGGTCTATTAAAAGTCCCCAACTATTCTGGAAACTTTTATGGGATTTTCTAGAAATTAAAACTAGCGTCGCTCCAAAAGAAATCTTTTCTCCGGCTGAAAAAATCTATCAAGCGAAATGGGCAGATGGTGCAAAATTAAATTTTGCTGAAAATTTGTTACGCTTTTCTGACAATCAGACTGCTATAATTTTTTGGGGTGAAGATAAAGTAAAGCGAAACATCAGTTATCAAGAACTTAATCAGCTAGTAAGTCAACTTGCACAATACTTGAGATCGATAGGCCTAAGTAAAGGAGATCGTGTTGCAGCGTTTACGCCGAATATTCCTGAGGCGATTATTGGGATGCTTGCCTGCACATCAATTGGAGCGATATGGTCTTCTTGCTCTCCTGACTTCGAGTCACAAGGAGTCTTAGATAGATTCCAGCAAATCGAACCAAAAATTCTATTTTGTGCAGATGGCTATTATTACAAATCTGAAAAGATCTCATCACAAAAGAAATTGAAGAAATTGCAAAAGACCTGCCAAGTTTAGAGCATGTAATTATAAGTAAGTATATTGATGAAAGTATTGATTTTGATTTGGATAGTATAAAAATAGTCGACTTCTATGAAGAGATTAATAGATTTTCAGCTCAAACTATTCAATTTGAACAAACTGACCCTGACCACCCAGTTTACATTATGTATTCATCTGGGACTACCGGCGTACCAAAATGCATTGTGCATGGCGTAGCTGGAACTTTATTGCAGCATTTCAAAGAGCTTACTTTGCATACTAATTTAAAACGAACAGACAATATTTTTTATGCAACAACGTGCGGCTGGATGATGTGGAATTGGCTTGTAAGCAGTCTTGGTATTGGATCTGGCGTTGTTATTTACGATGGCTTCCCGTTTGCAAAAGAAGGAAATATCTTATTTGATTTAGCTGATAAGGAAGATATCAGTATTTTTGGTACAAGTGCAGGTTTTATTTCTGCCGTTGAAAAAAATGGTTTATGCCCGCGAGAATCTCACTCGCTTGCCCCATTAAACACAATTCTTTCTACAGGCTCTCCACTTCTAGAAGAAAACTTTGATTTTGTTTATTCAAGCATAAAAGAAACTGTGCAATTATCTTCAATCTCTGGTGGTACAGACATAATTGGTTGCTTTGCAGAAGGTTGCCCAATTCTTCCTGTAAAACGTGGTGAGTTACAATGCCGAGCTCTCGGTCTTGATGTTGATGTTTTTTCTGAAGCGGGTGAAGCAATAAGAAACAAAACTGGTGAATTAGTCTGTAAAAACTCCTTTCCAACCATGCCAATTAAGTTCTGGAATGACCCAGATAATTCTAAGTACAAAGCGGCGTATTTTGATCGCTTTGAAAATATCTGGTGCCACGGAGATTATGCTATTTTAACAGATGACGGAGGGATGAAAATTCTCGGTCGCTCTGATGCGACCCTTAATCCAGGAGGAGTAAGAATTGGAACTGCTGAAATTTATCGAGCGATAGAGAGAATTGCTGAGATTGAAGATAGTCTTGTTGTTGGTCAAAATTGGGAAGGATCTGAAAGAATTGTTTTATTTGTAAAACTAAAAAAGGGTGAGTCACTTAGTGAAGACTTGGAACAAAAAATTAAAGCTGAAATGCCCTCACCAAGACATAGACCTGCGAAAATATTAGAGGTCAAACAAATTCCAATTACTAGAAGCGGGAAAAAAGTAGAAATTGCCGTTAGAAAAATTATTCATGGGGAAGAACCAAAAAACATTACTGCATTAGCAAATGCTGAAGCTCTCGATGAATATCGCGATAGACCTGAGCTTTTATCTTAAGTTCTTAAGAAAAATCTCTTAACTTATCTATAGCTAGTAAATACTGTATACTTCTTGGCAAGTCACAAGAAATTGAAATTACGTAACTAGCATTTTCTGTCGTAAAAATATCAGTTTCAAAGCCTTTTTCTGTTAAACCAGTAGTAGCGTATTTTTGTGTTGCGCTACTAAGTAATTCAACAGAGCATTTTGCAGCAAATTCCTTTACCATCTCGACACGTATTTTATAACGCTCACCAACTGAGGCATTAAACTTAAAAAAATCATTTATATCATCCTGGCCAATATAGTTATCTTCGTAGTTATTAGTCTGAATTTCAGAGGCTGCTAAAAAATAATCTCCTGCGTCATTTACAAAACCAGCATCTCCAGGCCGTTGATTTTTATTATTAAAATCAGCAATTGCTCTTAACCCAAGATCTTTTAAGGCTCTAATAGATGTTTCTAAATTTTCAAGCTTGATAAATTCCCCGCCGCTTATTTGAGCCAATTCTTTTAATATCTGATTTTCATGATTTTCACGTGCAGCAGAAGCAATAAATAATTTCACTATAACTCCACTCTGATAAAGATTTTCTATTACTTGCTTTGGATCTCCTCCACATGTGTCAATGCCATCACTAAATAAAACTATTATCTTTGCTCCACTAGAGAAGTCCTTAGCTGCTTCTGTTAGAGAATAAGCTAATGGTGAAAATCCTTTTGCTTTCAAATTAATTGTCGAGATATCCTTTAATACTTCAACAGGATTTTTAAACGCAGAAATTAACTCTGAATCATGGCATGACTTCTCTTTATCTCGCTGGGAGTGTTTAGTCCCAAAAGTCCTAATTGAAACTTTTGCATCATTTGGCAATGATTCAAGGGCATTCTTAAGAGATTTCAAAGCAATATTAGATTTAGTTTCACCATGAACTTCTTTATTCATCGAAGTAGAAAAGTCTAAGACAAATTCAATTTGAGGTTCCGCTTGTGCAAAGCTTGGAATTAAAAATAATACAATAAAAAACTTACTTAGCACTTTCATAGTTTAAATTTATCTAAACAAAATGAGAAAATTAACTATGGACAAATGTTCCATTAAACAAATAAGTGCACCCAGAGCCAGTAGAAAATGTAATTGTGAATTCAGCAGTGCCTTTACTTATATTTGAGACAACAAAGCCATCAGGTTTATTTGTTGGCAACTCATCATTTAAAATCGTAACTTCATCATCTGCTGCAAATGAAAATTTATCACTTGGGCAA
>JAGRAS010000062.1 GCA_020434465.1 Bdellovibrionales bacterium
TAATGTTGTGCTTGAATGGGTTGGAAAAAAACCCGAGGAACAGGTGGTATCTAAGGTTACAGCAATTTTATCAAAAGATTTCAATATAGTTGTTAGTTCATCAAGAATTAAAGGGGCGGGTGGTTCAGTAGGAATAGATGGCCAAAAAGCTAAATCTTCAATCTCTGAATTTAGTGGTGAAAAAAGAGAGGGTTTTGGCTCTGCGTTAAGTAATTCAATGCCCGACAAGTCAGTAAGCTTATTTGATGGAATAGAATCAATTGAAACTTCTCATAGAGATGACTTGCAGCAAAAAAATGATCGCTTAACTGAAATCCCATCAATGTCTCCCTCGTCTCCATCTATAAATAAAGAAAATTTAGCAGCTAAGGGGATTAATACAGGTCGGTTTTCATTAGCTGATGAAAGTGCGCTTTGGGATGAGGCGGATGCTCGAGTAGTTGGTGGCACGCTTAGGTCAGGGCAAAAAATCGAGTCAGATCACTCTCTAGTTGTTCTTGGAGATGTAAATTCCGGTGCTGAGGTTGTTGCTGGTGGTGATATTGTTGTACTTGGTAAATTACGGGGGGTTGCTCATGCAGGAGCCTATGATGAAACAGGTGGGGGAAGATTTATTTTTGCTTTGGAATTACAGCCAACTCAGCTTAGAATAGGCACTGTTATTTCCAGAGGAAGTTCTGATGGCAGTAGATCAGCAGAGATAGCTAAGGTAGATGGCAATTTAATTGTGGTGGAGCCTTATAATGCAAGAAGCGCTGTTCGACGCAATATTATATAGTTTTTAATTAACAAGGGATAAAGGTCATGAGTTTAAGAAATGGTTCAAATACGAAGAAAGGGCAAGGAGAAGTTATTGTTGTCACTTCCGGAAAAGGGGGTGTAGGCAAGACAACAACAACTGCAAGTCTTGGAGCTGCGCTTGCAATGAGAGGTAAGCGAACTCTTGTAGTTGATGCTGATATTGGCTTAAGAAATCTTGATGTAATCCTTGGTCTGGAAAATAGGATTGTTTTTAATCTAGTGGATGTGGCCAAAAAAGTCTGTAAGCCGAGCCAGGCTATAATTAAATCTAAGAAATCGAGTAATTTGTTTTTACTGCCAGCTTCGCAAACTGATGACAAAGATGTTGTTAATGAAGAAGAGGTAAAGAGCGCTTTAGATCAGTTCAGAAGAGAGTTCCATTTTATACTTGTTGATTCTCCTGCTGGGATTGAGCAAGGATTTAAAAATGCTTGTGCTGGCGCAGACTCTGCACTGGTAGTTACAACACCTGAGGTTTCTGCAATTAGGGATGCTGATAGAGTTGTAGGACTGCTTTCAGCTGAGGGTGTTGAACCTTCTTTGATCATCAACAGGGTCGACTATGATATGGTTAGACGTGGAGATATGCTTTCAGTTCCTGATGTTCAAGATATTCTTGGTGTTGATCTTATGGGGGTGATTGAGCGCGACGATCAGATTATTATTGCAGCAAATACTGGTGAGCCAGTTGTTTATAATCCAAAATCGAGAGCTGGCAGAGCATTCTCTGATATTGCTGGTAGGTTATGTGGTGAAAATATACCGGTTATTGATCCAACTGCAATTAACTTCTGGGGGAGATTAAGTCGTAGACTAGGGGTGAACGGTTAATTAATTTGTTATGAGATTTTAGAATTTTAAACTATGTAAGAGGTATAAAGTGATTCAAGGATTAATACAAAAACTCTTTGGTAATAACGGAAATAGTAAGTCACTAGCGAAAAGCAGGCTTCACTTTGTGCTTGTTCAGGATAGAACAGGGCTTACAAATGAAGAGATGAATAATTTCAAGCAGGAGCTAGTAACTGTGATTGAGAAATACTTTCACCTTGATAAAGAAGGATTTGATGTTGCTTATAAGAGAGAGTCTGATGCTAGTACGCTTTTAATCAACTCTCCTGTGCTTGTTAAACGACAGCAGGCTCCAAAGGGTAAGATTGAAAAGAGAAAGATTAAAGAAAAAGCTGATGTTAGTAGTTCAAATAAATCTTCTAAGATAGCAGAGGGTGCTGACGCAAAGTCTGCTGGTCAAACTGCAGAAAATCTTTGATTGCAAATAATACTAATTAAAAATCTCATCAATCGGAGTAAATTTTATTCCAACTGCTTCAGAAACAGCTCTGTTTGTTAGTTTGCCCTGAATAGTATTTACAGCATTTCTTAAAATCTGATTTTCCTTAATTGCTTTACTAATTCCTTTATCTGCTAATTCAACAATATAAGGTAGTGTTGCAGATGTTAGTGCCTTTGTTGATGTAACAGGCACTTGAGCTGGCATGTTACAGACTCCGTAATGGATAACGTCTTCTTCAAGGTAAACTGGATTATCAAGAGATGTTGGTTTAATTGTTTCTCCACATCCTCCCTGATCAATGCTTATATCTACGAATACAGAATCTTTTTTCATTGATTTGATAATATCGCGAGTAATTAGTTTTGGTGCTGCAGCTCCAGGAATGAGCACTGCGCCAATTAAAAGATCGGCATTTGCACATTCTCTAGCTAGGCTAGCAGGAGTAGAGAATAAGCCTCGAGCACGACCATTAAATTCTAATTTGATTCTTTCAAGTGCAGAATGAGAAATATCTAAAACTGTTACGTCAGCTCCCATGCCAACAGCAATTTCGCATGCTGCTCTACCTGCGATACCGGCTCCAATAATTACAACCTGAGCAGCGTCAACTCCGATTGCACCGCCTGTTAGCACGCCTCGACCACCATTCTGGGAAAGTAAAAAGTAAGATCCGTTTAATACAGAAAGCTTTCCAGCAATCTCACTCATTGGTTCAAGAAGAGGTAATTTGCCATCTTTTGTTTGAACTAATTCGTAAGCTATTCCAGTTAAGCCGCCATTTAGCATTGCATTTGTAACGTCTGGCATGCTAGCCAAGTGCAAATAGTCAAATAAAGTTACATCTTTACGAAAGTACTGATATTCTTCTTCGTGTGGCTCTTTAACTTTTACTACTAACTCTGACTCGTTCCAAACTTCAGCAAGTGTATTAACAATTTTACACCCTACATCTTTATAAGAGTCATTAGAAAAGTGAGAACCAACACCTGCGTCTTTTTCAATCAAAACAGTATGGCCTTTAGCAACTAGCTTGCTTGCACCATCGGGCGTTAAGGCAATTCTTTTTTCTAGTGTTTTTCGTTCTTTTGGAATTCCTATAATCATTTTTTATCCTAATTTGATTGAAAATAGTTTATATATACACCTCTAAATTTATTGAGTAAAGAGAGCCCCGAACTGCTCATTAGAGCTACATCAAACAGCAATTTTTATCGGGGTAAAGCCTCGACTTGTCTTTTCTTGCAAAGATTTCGGTAGATTGCATTTCGTAGCAGCTTTCTTAAACCGATCCCAGGTTAATAGCGTTTTGAAGCTACTAAAAACTTGCCATTATTTAGCCCATGGGATTCAATAAGCCAAAATTTTAAAGTTATTCAAATGAGTAGTATCGCTGAAAGTACAAAGCCAACACAGCCTAAAATTCTAAATGGCAAGTGGCTGGCAGCTCAGTATCATCAGATAATTCGAGATGAGGCCGATCGTTTACGACCGCATATTGGTAGAGCTCCTGGCTTGGGAGTTATTATTGTAGGTAATGATCCAGCTTCAAAAACTTATGTTAGAAATAAAGAAAAGGTAGCAAGAACGAAGTGCGGATTTCATGTTGTTGATGTTGAATTACCGGCTGATGCAAGTGATGCCGAGATTGTTGAAGAAATTAATTGTTTAAACAAAGATAATACAATTGATGGTATCCTATTACAGCTTCCACTCCCAAAAGGTAGGAATGAAAAATTTTGTTTGGATTCTATTGATCCAAGAAAAGATGCAGATGGCTTGCATCCTTTAAATCAAGGTTTGCTTGTAAGAGGCGAAGGGAAGTTAAGATCTTGCACGCCTATGGGTTGCTTAAAACTAATTGATCTGGCGTATTCAGATATCGATCCTCAATCCAAGCCAAAATTAACTAAAGATATACCTTCTAAAGACTTGTCAGGAAAAAATGCCGTTGTAATAGGGCGTTCTTTGCTTGTAGGAAAGCCCATGGCTCATTTATTACTTGAAAGAAATGCTACTGTGAGCATTGCTCATTCAAGAACAAAGAATATAGAAAAAATCTGTCGCCAGGCAGATATTTTAGTTGCTGCGGTTGGAGTGCCAAAAATGGTTAAAGCAGACTGGGTGAAAGATGGAGCTGTTGTTATAGATGTAGGAATTAACCAACTTGATGATGGAAGCTTAGTTGGAGATGTAGATTTTGAAGCTGTAATGGATAAAACTTTAGCTATCACACCAGTTCCTGGAGGGGTTGGCCCGATGACTATCACATTCTTAATGATGAATACCTTGAACGCGTTTAAACGAAAATTTCATGACTAAAGCATTCTGATTAAAAAAGATTGTTGATAAATGTTGATAACTCTAGAAAGCTCAAGTGCTACAAAGCCTTAGCTTAGTCGAATTTAGCTAAATCAAAGCTTATAAATTTAGTTTAAGTTACTTGATATCTAATCTCTGTTCTGCAAAACTTCCGGCAGTTTATTGTTTTTTATTCAATTATGGATGAATTAAAAAGAACCCCACTTTATCAAAACCATCTTGATCTTGGTGGTAAAATAGTTCCATTTGCAGGCTGGGAACTTCCCGTTTTGTATTCAAGTGTTATTGAAGAGCACAAGAATGTTCGACAACATGCAGGCTTATTTGATGTTAGTCATATGGGTGAAGTTTTTGTTGAAGGCAAAGATGCCGAGGCAGCATTACAATATATGACTTGCAATGATGTATCGCAGTTGGCCGATGGTGAAGCGCAGTATTCGGCGATTATAAATCCTGAGGGAGGCGTTGTTGATGATATAATTATTTATCGTTTCAACCAAGAGTCATTTCTAATTTGTGTGAATGCTTCTAATGCCGAAAAAGATTTCAAGTGGTTTGTTGAGCATAATAATTTTAGTTGTGATTTTATTAATCGTTCAAATGAGTTTGGGCAAATCGCACTTCAAGGCCCAAAGAGTTGTTTGATAGCAAATGAATTATCTCCTAGCTTTAATGTTGATAATGTTAAATATTTTAGCTTTGCTGAAGGAGAGATTGCAGGAATTAAAGTCATTGCTGCAAGAACCGGCTATACTGGTGAAGATGGATTTGAATTTTTTGTGAAGGCTGAAGAAACCTCAGCATTGTGGAATGCAATTCTTGAAGCAGGGCAAGGTTTTAACTTGCTCCCTGCAGGTCTTGGAGCTAGAGACTCGCTTAGACTTGAAGCTTGTTATCCTTTACATGGTCACGAACTGTCAGATGAAATTAGTGCCATAGAATCTGGTATTGGGTGGACTGTTAAATTAGACAAGGGAGATTTTATTGGTAAGTCAGTTTTAGAAGATCATAAAAATAATGGGTCTCCTAGAAAACTAAAAGGTTTTTATGTTTTAGATAAAGGAATTGTTCGTGAAGGAGCAGTTTTATTTGATGACTCTGGTAGTCAGATTGGAGTTTGTACTAGCGGTACAAAAACTCCCACTGTAGAAAAGGCTTTGGGGTTAGCTTTGCTAAATACTGAAAACACAAAGCTTGGTAGTAATTTTCTTGCTGATGTTAGAGGTCGTAAGCTTCGTTGTGAAGTTGTTAAGACCCCTTTTTATAAAAGAACATAAATTAAGGAGAGGCTATGAATTTTCCAGAAGATTTAAAGTACACGAAGGATCATGAATGGGTAAAGCTTGACGGGAATGTTGCCACTATTGGAATTACTGATTTTGCTCAAGATGAATTGGGTGAGGTGGTTTTTGTTGAATTGCCTGAAATTGGCTCTGAGTTTAATAAGGCAGATTCGATTTGTGTTGTTGAGTCAACTAAAGCAGCTTCTGATGTTTATGCTCCTATTGGTGGAAAGGTTATAGAAGTTAATTCTAATTTAGCTGACTCACCAGAGTTGATTAATAGCAGCCCATATTCTGATGCTTGGCTGGTTAAGTTAGAAAATCCTAACCTAGAGGATTTAGAAAAATTAATGTCAGTGGAAGAGTATAAAAATCACGTAAGCTAAACATTAGCTTGAAAAGGGAGTAGTTTTTGTGAATACCGCAGAGAAGTTAGAACTTATGAATCAGATAGAGCTTAATAAAGAGGAACAAGGTGAATTATTTGAGACTAGGCATATAGGGCCTGGACCGAAGCAAAAGCAAGAGATGTTAGCGTTGCTTGGTTATAGTGATATGGAGAGTTTTATTAGCTCAGTAGTCCCTTCGGCAATAAGAGATAATAAAGGTCTAACTCTTTCGTCGTTCCCAGATGCGCAAACTGAGCAAGAGGCTCTTTTACGCATAAAATCTATGATGAAAAAAAACGTTCTTAATAAATCTTATATTGGTATGGGATATTATGGAACTTTTGTTCCAACTGTTATTCAACGAAATATTTTAGAAAATCCCGGTTGGTATACGCAGTATACTCCGTATCAACCTGAGATCTCTCAAGGTAGATTAGAAGCTTTGTTGAATTATCAAACTATGATTTCAGACTTAACTGGTTTGCCAATAGCAAACTCATCTTTACTTGATGAAGGTACGGCTGCTGCTGAAGCAATGAGTTTAAGTTATGCAGTAAAGTCAAAAAAGACAGGCTCTGCTAATGTTTTCTACGCAGCTAGCGATTGTCATCCACAAACTTTGGCAGTTTTAAAAACCAGAGCTGAGGCTATGAGCATTGATCTTAAAATTGTTCCTGCTGATGAAATTTCTTTTGATGAACATGTTTGTGGGGTTTTGTTTCAATATCCAAATACATTTGGAGTGATTAAGGATTACCAAGCTTTAATTTCAAGTGCTAAGAAGCATGGTGCTTTAGTTGTAATGGCATGTGATCTTTTGTCTCTAGCTCTATTAAAAACTCCAGGTGAGCTGGGTGCTGATATTGCTCTTGGCTCTTCTCAGAGGTTTGGAGTGCCAATGGGTTATGGTGGACCACACGCAGCTTTTTTTGCAACGAAAGAAGAATATAAGCGAATTATACCTGGAAGGTTAGTAGGAGTTTCAATTGACTCTAACGGGAAGCCGGCATTACGCCTTGCTTTGCAAACTCGTGAGCAACATATCAGACGGGAAAAGGCGACTAGTAATATTTGTACTGCGCAAGTTCTATTGGCGATAATGGCTAGTATGTATGCAGTTTATCATGGTCCAAAAGGTATAAAGAGAATTGCAACAAAAGTATCTAATGCGACTCAAAAGCTTGCTGCTGCTATAGTAGCCTCTGGTTCTACCTTAGTAAGTGATAATTTCTTTGATACTTTAGCTGTGAAGTTAGGAAAAGGAAAAAATGCAACAAGTGTCATTCAATCAGCAAATAAAATAGGAATAAACTTAAGAGAAATTGATGAAAGTACAGTTGGAATTTCCTTAGATGAAACTATTTGCGATCAAGAGTTAAGCAATCTTGCTAGTTTGTTTGGTGCTACAATTAGTGCTGCAAGTCACGGGGGAATCCCGGAGAATTTTAAACGAAGGACTACTTACTTAAGTCATAAAGTTTTTAATTCATATCACTCAGAGACAGAGTTTTTACGTTACTTAAGGAGGTTAGAATCAAGAGATTTATCACTTTGTACTTCTATGATTCCTCTAGGTTCATGTACTATGAAATTAAATGCAACATCAGAAATGTTGCCAGTTACTTGGGAAGAAATCTCAACGTTACACCCATTTATTAATCGCGATCAAGCAATTGGGTATAGAACCTTATTTGCTGAACTTGAAACTGCCTTGGCAGAAATGACAGGTTTTGAAGCGGTTTCATTACAGCCAAATGCAGGATCTCAAGGGGAGTATGCAGGTCTGATCGCTATTCGGAGATTTCATCAAACCAATGGTGATGCTCACAGAAATATTTGCTTAAT
>JAGRAS010000063.1 GCA_020434465.1 Bdellovibrionales bacterium
TAAAAAAAAAGTTAACAACTGATGTGTTCCCAATAAACTCCGCACCAGTAAAATTATCTCCGTTAAGCTTTTCTAGTTTAGCTGTTTTAAATTTGCCTAAATTTGGCAATTTTTGATTAAATTCTCTTTGTAAAAAATTACTGAATAGATAAGATGCAAATCCAATAAATAATACAAATAAAGCAAGTTTTATAAGCCTCATTTAAATAGCCAAGTTTAAATCAATAGCAACTACCAATAGCAAAGCTGGTAAATAGATTATAGTTGCTCGAAAAAGCTTCCAAGCATTTTCTTTTGTGGCTGAGTTAAAGAATCTATAACTATAGATCAACATCCAAATACTTAGAAAAAATGCGCAGATTAAATAAACTAATCCTAAGGTTCCGTGAATTGCAGGTAAAATCGAAGCTGGGATTAGTAGTAATGAAAAATATAAAATATGTTTAAAAAGCCTTTCTCCTTCTGGATCAACTACTGGTAGCATCTTAAATCCACCTTTTGCATAATCATCTCTAAAAATCCAAGCAATTGCATAAAAATGTGGGTGTTGCCAAATAAAGAGAATAGCAAAAAGTGCCCAACCGCCAAGTTCCAGGCCATTACTAGCTGCTGCCCAGCCACCTAGAGTGGGTAATGCTCCTGGGATTGCTCCTATCATAGTATTTAACCAAGTTATTTGTTTTAGAGGTGTATATACAACAACGTACAAAAAAGTTGTTAGTAATGCTAAAAATCCAGTGAGCGTATTTACCTGCCAAACTAGTAGAGTACAACCTAAAATAACTAGTAAAAGACCAAATGCTAGTGCGTTTGCTGGAGAAACTTTACCACTCGGAATAGGACGATTACGAGTCCTCTCCATTTTGCAATCAACTTCTCGTTCCAAAAAATGATTCAGAACTCCCGATCCGCCACATGTACAGGCAGTGCCGATTAAAGTCATTAGTAAAACATAATAAGATTCAATCTCACCCTTAGCTAAAACAAACCCTAAAAAAGTAGTAACTAGAACTAATGTCACAATTCTTGGTTTTGTCATTTCTAAATAGCTTTTATAGTCCACTTTCACTCCATCATATCCGGGGGTCTTAACCTCTGCCTAAAACTTCGGCATGAGCTTAGTCGAAATACTTAATCTCAGATCAAACATTTTAATGCCCCCTAAGCATAAGCTACGAAAATAATTAATTTTCTACAATTATTTGTCAATTGATTACAAAGAGAAAGCACTAAAATTAAAAACAGCTAATTTATTCACACTTAATTAAAACTCTTTTTTTAAAGGCCTAGTAACAAGATTCTTAACCATATCTTCAGGGCTAACTCTACCTTGAATTAATAAGTTAACCTGCTCAGTTATTGGGACTTCAATTCCTTTCTCTTTTGCAATTTCAAGAACTATTGGAGCAGTTCTTAAGCCTTCTGCAACAGAACCAAGAGTTTTTACTATATGATCTGCCTTTTCTCCTGCACCTAATCTAAGCCCTACAGTTCTGTTTCGACTCGTATCACAACTTGCCGTAAGCACAAGATCTCCAAGACCAGAAAGACCAAAAAAAGTTTCCTTCTGAGCTCCAAGCGCCACACCAAGCTTTGTCATTTCAGCTAAGCCTCTTGTGATAACAGCAGCCCTCGCTGACTCTCCCAAACCCATTCCATCAGCAACTCCAGCAGCAACTGCAATAATATTTTTCAAAATGCCACCAAGCTCTACACCGATAACATCTGTTGAGATATAAGCTTTAAGCCACTCATTTGAAAAAAGCTTGGCGACTTGATTTGCAGTAATTTCATCATTTGAAGCAGCAACAACACTAACCGGCTTGCCGGACACTAGATCTATCGCAAAACTTGGGCCAGAAATAACTGCAAGTTTGCATTTATTGGGCAAATACTGATCAGCATAAGAGAGTGGAGTAGATTTTGATTCAATCTCTAATCCTTTAACTGCACTTATTAGGCAAGTGTTGGATTGTAAATTTAACTTTGGAATAATTTCTGATAGCGCTTTAGAGGGTAAAACTAGTAAAACATACTCACAGTTCAAAACCTCATCTAAATTTTCTGTAGCTCTTAATTTAGAATCTAATAATATTTCACTTTGGAATAATGGATTAATATGCTGATTATTAATACTATCTGCTACACCCTCATCAATTGACCAGGCAAGAACATTCAGGCCTTTCATAGCTAAATGATTGGCTAAGGCAGTCCCCCAATTTCCCAAGCCAATAACAGCTATATCTGGCATTACATTACCTATTGCTCAGCTTCATCATTAGTACCGTACTCACCACGAATTCTTGCAATTGCAACTACGGTTTCACCTTCATCAAGGTTGATAACTCTAACTCCTTGAGTATTACGACCAATAACAGAAATATCAGCCGCATTAAATCGAATAATTTTCCCAGCGGATGTGATTAACATAACACCACTTATATCCGAAACAGTTATTGCCCCTATCACATCACCATTTCTTTCTCCGACTCTGATATCGATAATTCCTTTTCCTCCACGACCTTGAGGACGATACTCGCTTAGTGACGTGCGTTTTCCATAGCCATTAGTACAGATAGTCAATAAAGTATCTCTTTTTTCAACCAACGAAGTTCCTTCGCTCTCATCAGAAGCTGTGCTGTTTCCATTAGAACCAGAAACAACTATCATAGAAACAAGTTCATTATCGGATTTTAGATTAACGCCTCTTACACCACGAGCGGCTCTGCCCATAGGTCTTACTTGATCTTCAGAAAAGCGAATAGAAATTCCTTTTTTTGATTCAAGAATAATATCATCCTGCCCAGAGGAGATCCCTACTCCAACTAAAAAATCATCATCTGCAACAGTACAAGCATTAACTCCACCTTTTCTTGGTCTAGAGAATTCATTTAATTCTATTTTTTTAATGTAACCTTGCTTGCTAGCCATTACGATAAAACGATCTTCTCTAAATTCACGAACAGGTAAAACTGCGGTAATTTCATCATCTTCTTTGATATTAAGTAGATTTACTAAAGCTCTACCTCTTGCAGTCCTGCCAGCTTCTGGGATTTGATAAACTTTTAACCAGTGAAGCCTGCCTTTGGCTGAGAACACTAATAAATCAGCAATTGAAGAAGTTATAAATAAATGCTCAATAAAATCCTCATCATCTTTTGTTGACGTTCCGGCTACTCCCTTACCACCTCTTTTTTGTTCACGGTATTCAGACACAGATGTGCGCTTGACGTAACCTTTGTGACTAACGGTAACAACCATCTCTTCATCTTCAATTAGATCTTCAATTAATATACTTCCGCTGTCATCTTCTATGCTAGTTCTGCGCTTATCAGAAAAGTTCTCTACAAGAAAATCAATTTCGTTTACAATTAATTGATCAACTTTTGCTGCATCACTAAGTATGCCTTTTAAGCGCTCTATTTCTTTAGCAAGCTCTTGGTGCTCTTTTTCTACAGCAAGCCTTTCCATTCCCGTTAACTTCTGCAACCTCAAATCAAGGATTGCTTGAGCTTGAATCTCTGTAAGTTCGTACTTAGCTATTAAACCTTCTTTCGCCTCTTTAGGAGTTGAAGACTCACGTATTAGTGCAATTACTGCATCCAAATTAAGGAGAGCTATTCTAAAGCCTTCCAACAAATGCATCCTATCTTCTGCTTTTTTCAGCTCAAACTGAGTGCGTCTTGTTACAACATCACGTCGATGATCAATAAAGCGAGCTAAAATATCTTTTAGTGTTAAAATTACAGGTCTTCCATCAACTATAGCTAAGTTAATGATTCCATAGCTTGACTGCATCGGTGTATGTTTAAAAAGTTGATTTAATACAACTTCTTCTGTTGCATCACGCTTAAGTTCAATAACTACGCGCATGCCATTTCGATCGCTTTCTTCACGAATCCTTGAAATACCTTCAATAGATTTTTCATTAACTAGACTTGCGATTTTTTCTATCAGTCGAGCTTTATTAACTTGATATGGAACTTCTGTAATAATGATTGCACTAACTTCAGTTGATTTTCTTTTTACTTTTTCAAAATGTGTTTTTGCTCTGATTTGAACTACACCTTTGCCAGTTGCATAAGCACTTACAATTGGGCCACGTCCATGAATAATTCCACCCGTTGGAAAATCTGGTCCTGGAATAATTTCCATTAATCTTTCAAGTGAAATCTTGTCATTTTCAATTAGAGCTTTGGCTGCTCTTAAGGCTTCACCAAGATTGTGTGGTGGAATATGTGTTGCCATACCAACAGCAATGCCATCGGCACCATTTACTAGTAAGTTAGGAAACAAAGATGGAAGAACTACCGGCTCTTGTGTGGTTTCGTCAAAGTTTGAAATGAAATCCACTGTATCTTTATCGATATCTTCTAAAAGCTTTTCAGCTAAAGCTGTCATTCTACATTCAGTATACCGGTAAGCAGCTGGAGGATCGCCATCAATCGAACCAAAGTTTCCCTGGCCATCTATTAGTGGATATCTTAAGTTCCAAGGTTGTGCCAATCTTGCCAATGCGTCATAAACTGAAGAATCACCATGGGGGTGATATTTTTTTAATACTTCACCAACAACCCCCGCACACTTTGAATGCTTTTTGTTTGCAGCTAAGCCCTCTCTCAACATCGCATAAAGAACTCTTTTCTGTACTGGCTTTAATCCATCTCGAGCATCCGGTAAGGCACGACCAATAATTACGCTCATTGCGTAATCCATATAGGATTGAGTCATTTCGTTTTCAATATTTACCGCTTTAATTTGCTCACTATCCATATCTTAAATCCTGTACTACTTGAGTAATTTTAGTAATTTAACCAGGGCTATAGTAACTCGCACCTAAATGAGAATCAAGGAATTTAGGGGGCGTAACCTATTGATACAAAACGTTTTTAATTTGAAGTTTTTGTGAAAAATAAAGAGAAAAATAAAAATGAAGATAAAAGTTTTAACTTAAGATTTTAGTTCCTTTTGGCCAGATACAAAGTGCCATGTACACTCCATCTTCATCGAGTATACCTTTAGGTGAATGCGAAGATCCTTCACCTGAAGATAAAATCGTTCCTGGGTTAACTACTCTTGCAGAGTCTTGTGAAAATCCAGATCCAGCCTGTTCTTCTATCGTTTGTCCTTTAAGTTGTAAACAAAGCTCCCCTCCAGGATGTGTATGACCCATAAATGTAATTTGCTGCCCAGGGTCACCTTTAACTAGTAAAACAGCAGTCAAACTAGGTTTAGAATATTTTAAAGTGATAATTTCAGATAAAGAAACTTGCCCATCTCTTAATGGTAAAAGATCTTTTCTAGTAGGTTTTTCAATAGATTGTTCAATTAAATCGATAATTACAGGAATAAATATTGGATCAAGATCTTTTACAGTGAAAAGAGGTTCAAAATCTATAGCACTTACTCCTGAAGAATCGATTTTAGGAGTATCGATTTTAGGAGCAGCAAGATCGCCAAATCTATCTTGTAGTCCTAGATCAGCAGATTTGGTACTTGCTGGATTTGAAAAACTTTGTTCCAAGAAATTTCTCCGATATCAAAACTATAATTGAGGTAGCATTTTTAAAAATCTAAATCAAACAAAATTTCGTTATGATTTAAATTTCAAGATCTTATCTCAAGAAGAATAGTTTAAAATGTAATTAGCAAGTGTTCTAACTCCAAATCCAACACCCCCTTTCTTTAGATATCCACTATCACCTGAAGATCTAAATGCAGGACCAGCAATATCAATATGTGCCCATGGAGTTTTATCAATAAAGTTATTTAAAAACAAAGCGGCAGTGATTGATCCGCCAAAGGAACCACCGATATTTTTCATATCAGCAATATAACTACTAAGTAATGACTTATACTCTGGAGCAAGTGGCATATGCCAGAGTCTTTCACCAGCTAGTTCTCCGGCGTTTATTAGATCCTCGGCAATTTCTTGTTTCGAACTATACAAACCAGCATAGTCTGTTCCTAGAGCTACCACACAAGCACCAGTTAGAGTTGCTAAATCTATTATTACATTAGCTCCATCTTTCTCAGCTAGGCAAAGCGCATCAGCTAAAATTAATCTACCCTCAGCATCCGTGTTTAATACCTCAATAGACTTTCCATTCATTGCTTTAACAATATCGCCTGGGCGAGTAGCTCTGCCACTTACCATGTTTTCGCAAGTTGGAATATAAGCTCTAATTTCATGTTTTGGTTTTAGGCTTGCCATGACTTCCATTGCGCCAATAACAGCAGCTGCACCACTCATGTCCATTTTCATGTCCATCATTCCTGCACCAGGCTTAATTGAATTACCACCAGTATCAAAAGTAATTCCTTTCCCAACTATGGAGATCACTTTAGCTCTTTTATTTTTGGGCTTATATGTAAGTTTGATTAGATAAGGTGGTTTTTCGCTGCCCTCAGCAACAGAGAGAAGTGAGAAAGCTTTCATTTTTTTTAATCTTTGCCGATCTAGAACCTGGATTTTTAACCCTTTTTTTCTTGCTAAACTTCGACAAACTGAAACTAGATAGGAAGGATCGCAATCTGCTGCTGGCATGTTCACAAGATCTCTTGCTAGTTTTGTTCCATTAGAAAAAACCTTAGCCATAGAAACTGCTTTCGCAGGAATTTTTTTAGATTGTAATACTGCTAAAGTATCTATTGTAGAACTAGATTTAGGTTTAGATGACTTATATTTATCATACTTATATTTTGCCAGCTCAAAGCCTTCAACAAAAGCTTGGCAATTTTGAAAATCATTTAATTGAAGATTGTTTCCAGATAAAACTATTTTTTTTAATTTAGGTTTAGCTGCACTGCTTAAACTTGCACCAAGATTTCTATAGTATTCAATTAATTCAAAATTAGTAAGTTCCTCTTTAGCTGCAGACAATAATAAGACTCTTGGGATTTTTTTGTTTCCCGTAAAATTTATAAGAAGTGTTGACTCTGAACTTGCACTAAACCCTTCAGCTTGGGCTAGTTTAGTGAAATCAATATCCAAAAAATTTCCGAGTTCCTTTAAGTTTATCGTCCCAGGCTGTTTTGTACTCTTTGTCTTACCTGTTATTTCTTTAGGCTCTACGACGATAGCAAATAAGTCTGTTTTTATGCTTTTTAAAGATGATTTGACTGTGTTTAACTTCATATTTATTTTCCTAATGATCTATACCCCTTAAACTATATTTAAGTTATTGAAATCACATCATTTTGGCAAGATGGCTACATATAATTTAGTTAAATATCTAAAAAGACGAATAACATATAAAAAAAAAAAAAAAAAATAGGTTTTCTGTAGAGAGAGGGCTTTTCAAGGGTTTATTTTGAATCAGGAAAAATTGCCCAAATAATTCAAGTACTCAAGCTTAAGAGAACAAATTAACGTTTAAGGCTATTTTACTATCCTGTTTTGTAGATTCAAAAGCAAATAAGGGTATATCAAATTTTCACTGGGGGTAATTAAGTATTTTTAATCAAAATACTTAAAATCGATCATGAGTATTAGCTTTAATATCTTAATTCTTAACCAAGACGGAAATATCCCATCAGCTACTCAAAGAGCATTGCAAAAGGCTGGGCACACAACAAGAAATGTTGAAAATTTAGCTGAAGCCGGAAAACAAAGTCATAATCTTGAGCATAGTGTTCTAATTCTTGATTGCGGCTCATCTCAGGATCAAGTGATCCCAAATGTAAAAGCATTAATTGCAGAAAATAACCTTAAAGATCAGCCAATATTACTTATTGGCCAGGATGTAGATAGTGTTGAACGTATTATAGATAAACACTGCGTATTGTCACTCACGCTAAATATACCTGCAAAAGTTTCTGATATAAATCAAGCAATTGATTATTTTTTAAACAAC
>JAGRAS010000064.1 GCA_020434465.1 Bdellovibrionales bacterium
GGAAAAATTTAATCCATTCAGGCTAATAGCATCCAGCGCAAAAGCCTAAACACACCCCCATACCCCTAATATAGCAAATAAAAAAATCTTACTCACGAAAATTAAAGTCTTATCTGATAAACTTGCCTTATTAGACTCAAAACGCTAGTATTTACGTTCACATAGAGGCAATACTCGCATTATTTGAGGATTAGGAAATGTCTGAGAAATACGCAGTCATCCGAACAGGTGGCAAGCAATATACCGTAAAAGAAGGCCAAAAGCTCAGAGTAGAAAAGCTTTCTGGAAACGTAGGTGACCAAGTTACATTAGAAGAAGTACTGGCAATTGGAGGCGGTGACAAAGATATACAATTGGGATCACCTTTAATTGATGGTGCAAAAGTAACTGGCAAAATTACTAGTATTGGGAAAGATCCAAAAGTAATAATCTTTAAGAAAAAACGTCGCAAAGGTTTTAAGAAAACACAAGGTCATAGACAACTTAAAACTGAAATTTTAGTTGAAGGTATTTCATAGTTTAGTAGGATTAAAAATGGCTCATAAGAAAGCAGGTGGAAGTACAAAAAACGGAAGAGATAGTATTGGCAAACGTCTTGGAGTTAAACGCTATGCTGGTGAAGCAGTTAAAGCTGGAAACGTTCTTATCAGACAACGCGGAACAACTTTTCATGCAGGTGAGAACACATATTTAGGCAGAGACTATACTGTTCATGCAAAAATTGACGGCATAGTTGAATTTTCAACTGGCCTTAAAAAGAAAGTTCACGTTAGAGCTGCATAGGCTTAACTTACTCAGTAAAATCGTATTAATAAAGATCGCAAAGCGGTAAAATCTGAAATTACAAGCTACTGTTAAAGCTCATTTGCTTTTAAATTAAAGTTAAAAGCCCTTGTCTGCTTTAGCTTAAAACATAAAAAAAGAGTATACTCCAAGCATGAAATTTGTTGATGAATGCAAGATTTATGTTAGAGCTGGCCACGGTGGTCCAGGCGCGTGCCATTTCCGCAGGGAAAAGTATGTTCCCTATGGTGGCCCAGACGGCGGTAATGGTGGCAACGGCGGCTCTGTAATCCTAAAAGCCAGCACTAGAAAAAAAACACTTCTTGATTTTCAAATGAAACCAAGCTGGGAAGCGAACGACGGCGCACCGGGGCAAGGCTCCCTAAAAGATGGTAAAGCAGGAGAGCATCTTTATATTGAACTTCCAGTAGGAACAGAAATTTTAAATGCAAAAACCAAAGAGCTTGTTGCCGACTTAGCTGAAGATAATTCTGAGTTTATTTTGGCTGCCGGTGGAAAAGGTGGAAAAGGAAATACCTTCTATAAAACAGCAACAAACAGAGCCCCACGCAAGTTCCAACCAGGCCTGCCCGGCGAAGAAGGAGAATATGTATTATCATTAAAACTTGTAGCTGACGTAGGAATTATTGGTTTTCCAAACGCTGGAAAATCTACATTTATCTCTAGAGTATCCGCAGCCAGACCAAAAGTTGCCGACTACCCGTTCACTACACTTACTCCAAACTTAGGCGTGATTAGTCATAATAATTATCAATTTGTTGCTGCCGACATTCCAGGATTAATTGAAGGCGCACACGAAGGCAAAGGACTTGGCACTACTTTTTTAAAGCATGTTGAAAGAACTCAAACCCTTGCCCACTTAATTGATCCTCTTCGCATTGATGACAATGGTGAATTAGTTCCTATTCAAAAGACCTTTGAACAAATAAATAATGAGCTGAAAAAATATTCTGAAGAATTGGCAAAAAAATCACAAATTGTTGCGATAACTAAAATAGATTCCATTGCGGATCGTGATCAACTAAGACTTTCGATTGATTACTTCAAAAATAAAGGAATTCCTTGCTATCAGATTTCAAGCTCATCTGGCGAAGGCCTAAATGAGTTTCTAACTGCCCTTAGTCTTGAGGTGAAAAAAAATAAAAAACTATCTGAGCCAATTAGCCTCGAACTGTCATCTAACTTTTAGAAGCCTTTTGTTAGAAAAAGATGAGCGGATTAAAAAAGTTCAAAAAAGCTTTTTTAAACCCCTGAAAATGGAGTCTTTTTTGCAAAGCTATGCTATTGAAATAACTATTATTTTCAATAAAAGTTATTTTTTTTAATTGAGTTTGCAGAAAAAACTGCCGATAATGATTATAAGAGACACAGAAACTCTTATTAATTTTGGAGGAACGGGATAAGAAATCCCACTATGCACAGCAAAATAAATAAACGAGATTTTTTCTCTTCTTCAATTGTCTTCAGTGCAAACCCACGTCTTTTTACCAATTTCCAAAAAAATGTACATCGTAAACTTTCATTTATAAGTTTTCACTCGCCTGTTAATTTTTTTTCAACTTTAAAAGGAGAAAGAGCTGTTTATGAAAATAGGTCGGCCTAAGAAAAAAACCACACCTGCAAACTCAAAAGAACTAGCGAAACAAATTGTTAACGCCTGCGAAGAAGCCAAGGGGCAAGATTTAGTTATCCTTAATGTCTCTGAAGTTTTCGGTCTTAGTGATTATTTCGTAATCGTAAGCGGCCGTTCAGATAGACAGTCACAAGGTATTAGTAACCGCATCTTAAATGAACTAAAAGAAGTTGGAGTTGAACCAACAGCAATCGAGGGTTACGAGGGCGGACAATGGATTTTAATGGACTATGACGACGTTATCGTACACGTCTTCTATGGGCCAACAAGAGATTATTATGATCTTGAAAGCCTGTGGCTAAGCGCAGAGAAAATCACCTTTCCTGCCAGCGGTAAAGGCGCTGCAAATAAAGATAAAGCAGCAGCTTAGTTTTTCTGCTTTTACATATAAAAATTGCAAATCTGAACTTTACTCAAGTAAAGTCAAACATCAACTAATTCATATAAAAATCAGCCAGCTTTACATTAATTAGCTAGCTTATTATAGTACTATTCATGCAATATGCGTTTTACTGTTTTCATTTAAAAAACTTTTACGTATGCTGCATTTAATGATTTTATAAATAAAAATCTTCTATGATCCGCAGACTAAATAAGGTTCTTTTCGCACTTCTAATTGTTAGCTTAGCACTGTACATCGTTCAGTTTAACAAAGATCCAATCACCTTAAGACTAAGTAATACTTGGCACATCTCAGCAACGGCAGGAGTGATTTACATTGCAATTTTTATTGCTGGCTTTATTCTAGCTTCGCTTGGAACTTTATTTTTAGGAATCAAATCTTACTTTCGAGAAAGACGCTATAAAAATCAAGAAAAAGCTCAAAGAGTTTTCTTTGACACTCAAATCGTTGCAAGAAGCCAGTTAGCAGCGAAGCAGTGGAAAAAAGCTCGAGCGTCTTGGGAAAAAATTATTAAAAAAGACCCAACAAATATCATTGCCCGGGTAGAATTCTCAAAATCCCTGCAAGGAGAAGGCAGGCTTAGAGAAGCTCTGCAAGTTTTAGATTCTGCCAGAGCCTCAGAACCCAATAATGTTGAAGTCTTATTTAGAGCAGCTGAACTTAATTTATCCCTAGGAAATAAAACCGCTGCAATTGATAACCTTGCATTAATTCTTTATCACAGCCCAAATATCTATGCGGCTGAGCTTGCAAGAGATCTTAGTTTGGAGCTTGGACGAATTGAAGATGCTATTGAATATCAATCAAGACTAAACACTATGGACTACGATCCAGTGTTAGCTAAAAAAGCTATTCAAAATCTTGAATATCAAAAAATATTAAAACACTCTGAAAATAAAACTGAATTAGTTGAAAGACTAAAGTCATTTATTAAAAAGAATGAGGATTACAGCTCTGCATTCGTCTCATTAGCGCAAGTTGAAGAAGCTAGCTCTAACTTTGATTCTGCTGCAAAATATTACGTTGCAGCTGCAAAAAATGACCACACTTCTGAAAGCTGGCATAAAGCAATTAAGCTTTGGTTGGAAAATAATATGCCAGAAAAAGCGCTTTCTGCAGCACGATCAGCTATTAAAACTTCTTCTCCAAAGTTTAAAGTTCAGGCTGAATTAAATCTGATAAGACTCTGTCTTGAGCTTGGGATGTTAGATGAAGCAGAAAACTCCCTTGATGAACTACCAAAAATTGCTGAAAACTTAAATTCTTCTCTTAACTATGAGCAAGAAAGAGAGATTCTTGTATTAAAAGGAACTTGCCTAAATTCAAAAGGAAAATACCAAGAAGCTAGGCAGGTCTGGAAAAAACTTGCGAATTTCAGCACTTACTCAAGTAATTTTGACCATAGGAAAGATACAAAAGAGGAAGAAGATCACGCACCTGCACCAAGGCTTTCAACACCATAGCCTACTTTTCCCCAAGCCAATAATAAGATCTATGAATCTAAAAAATCACCTTTTGACTAGCCTGCCTTATTTGCTATGCTAAAAAAATAAATAATAAGTAATGGCTTTGTTGTATGCCTATTCCTGAAAATCAAAACCCCGAATTCTGTTTTCGGGATCATCCCGAAGATTATGAGGATGAAATCAGAACATGCATGATAGATCTGGACTATATTCGCCCAGAATACTCTGAAGACACCCCCCCTTTACTCACAGCAAGCAATAGCTATAAAAATACAACAACAATCCCAAAGCAAAGCCAAATCTCATCTGCTGAAGGAGCGCTAAACGACGCAGAAAAGCAAGTTAAAAACTTTGTAAACCTGATTGGGAAAGACACCATTTCTCAAAGCCGGCAATTTAAAATTCAATTTTGCCATTTAGAGCTAAGTGCAATTTCAAAACGAATAAAGTTTGCCCGACTTATTAAGCATGCAAACCCTGAACAAGCAGCCGAACAATATCAAATCGCAAAAGAGTCCTTAATTAAAAACCTAGATATTCCTCTAAATCACAACCTTATTAAGCTCCTAGATTCAGAAATTACGTCCATTAGCTAGGATTCTCTGGATAACTAAGCAACTTCTGTAAAAAACTCACGATAATCTAGTGTTAATTTTCGACTTTTTAAAATGCACGATTTTTTTAATTTGTTACTCCCAAAGTTTTGTTTAGTATGTGAGAGAAGGATTCCAGCCGGGCTGCTTTGCTTGCATTGTTTGCCTGAGCAAAAACAGCTAACTATAGATAAATCATTTGATTTTGAAAGTTTTTATAATAATGACAATAAAAACAAAACAAGAATTATTTACCTCTGGGAGTACCAAGGAAATATAAAAGATATTATTAAGATAATGAAGTATAAACCAAGTTTAAAATTAACAAACTTTCTTGCCACAAAAGCAGCCTCGATTCTAAACAAAGAAAATCTAGATCTATCCTGGGATTTTATAGCTCCTATACCATCTTCAATGGCAAGCAAAAAACAGAGACTTTTTAATCAAAGCCAGGTAATAGCAAAAGAGATTTCAAAAAGCTTGCAAATACCAATCAATTGCAACTGTATAAGTCACTGCAAAAGCTCTGGAAAGCAAGTCAAGCTTAACGCAGCAAAAAGAAAAAGAAATATGAAAAATGTTTTTAAAGCCAGCCCAAAGCTAGCCAAAGACAAATCTATTTTAATAGTTGATGACGTACTTACAACAGGAGCGACTTTTGCTTCAGCAGCAAACGCACTTTATAATGCCAAAGCTAGAAATGTTGACTTATTTTGTTTAGCAAGGTCAACTAAGTTTTAAATAATGGCTCGCAAAAAGAAATAAAGATATGGAAAGCTCTGAATCAAAATTTAAACGTATTTTAGACATTATAAAACAACTTAGAGACCCCGTCTCTGGCTGCCCATGGGACAAGGCTCAGACTCACGAATCTTTAAGAGAATATGTAGTAGAAGAAGCATATGAACTTGTCGAAGCAATTGACCATAAACCCGATCAATTAGCTGATGAACTAGGAGATCTATTACTTCAAGTCTTATTACACTCCCAAATCGCGGCTGATGAAAATAAATTCGATATTTCAACTGTAATAGATATCTTAATAAAAAAAATGGAGGATAGGCACCCGCATATTTTTGGCAATACAAAACTAGATACTGCATCTGAAGTGGTCGAGAGTTGGAATAGTATTAAACTAAAAAATAAAGACAGCTTACTTGATGGGCTATCACAAACTCTACCTTCCTTGCTTGAAGCGCATAAAATCGGCAACAGAGTAAAAGAAGTTTTTGATTTTCCAAGCCTTGCAGATGCCCGTGCTAAACTATACGAAGAAGTCGATGAGCTAATTGAAGCAATTGATCATAATCACGGCCAGGCACGCATAGAAGAAGAGCTTGGAGATTTGTTATTTACCGTAGCCCAATTAGGAAGAATGTATAAACTTAACGCTGAAATATCCTTAACAAAAGCTAACAAAAAATTCTCAAATCGCTTTCAGTGGATGGAAAAAAACTCCAAAAAACCATTTGCAGAACTAACTAGAGAAGAAAAAGAAAAACTTTGGCTAGATATAAAAAAGTTAAGTAAGTAAGCGACTTGTTTCCGGCATCAAAGATCATTAAAGCAAATAAGGTAAAAAATTTGTATAGCGCCAAAACTATCCAAAATCTTCTAATTAAAAACCGCTATCAAAGGATAATGATCTGAATCTATATCCTGGCCTACTTTAAAATTTAACAATTTCAAATCCCCAGCATACAAAACATGATCAATTATCAAATGAAGAAACGGAGATCTCGCCTTCCATGTTTTAGCAAAACCAGATCTAACTTTTGCATCCTGTAAATTAGCACCCTCTTTTAAAATTTGATAAAAATAGGAATAAACTGTCCCGTTAAAGTCCCCCATTATCAAAATATTTCCTGTCTGATTCTTAATATAAGTAGCTAAGCGCCTAAACAAAATTCTATCTTGATAATAAGCCTCGTTATTTAAAGGCGGGATTGCATGCACTAGCACTAACCTAACTTCTTTACCGCGAAATCTAACCGGAACAATTATTACACCAGGTAAATCTGATCCAAGTGAGAATGTTGGCTCAGCAGTAAACTTAAACTTCGAATACAGTGCCAAACCAAATTTGTTATCTAATGGTTTTTGAATACTATAAGGATATTTTGATTTGAAATCTAACTCATTTAATTGACTTGCATTAGGCTCAAGCAAAGCTACAATATCTGGATTTTCCGCTTTGACAGACTCAAGAATCTTTTTTGAGTTGTTTCCAAGTTCTAGATTTACATAAAAAATTTTAAATCTTGCCAAGCTACTTTCAGGAATTAAAGATTCACTACGCTCAAAATAAATAGAAATCGGCTTATATAAAACAACTAATGCAAGAAAGTGAATTAAAATATATATAAAGCCTTTAGCAGCGCCAAACTTTTTAAACCTAAAACAAATCGCCACTACTTGAGCTAAAAGAACCAAAATAAAATAATGTTGAAAGTTTCTTGCGCATTCTACAAAAAAATTTCTCCAAAAAGGGCACTGAAGAATTGAAATAAAGATCGGCAATACTAGAAAGACACAACTGCTAAGTTGCTCAGATTTAGATATTTGCTTATTAACTTGATACATAGATTAGTAAAGCACGCCGGGGAGGACTTGAACCTCCAACCCTCTGCTTAGAAGGCAGATGCTCTATCCAGTTGAGCTACCGGCGCACATGGACTCGAGGCCTTTAAAACTTTCATAAAATGCCAATAAGGTAAACCCAGGAGAAGAAGTTCTTTAAAAATATCTGGCTCTATTTTTTTATCTATATATTTCAATGAGTTACACATGTAATTTTTTCATATACTTTGTCACACCCAGGTGAAAATTATGCATAACATCAATACATAAACTCAAGGAGTTCAAGAGGTGGATTTTTTATCCTAATCACCAAGGATCGGTGAATATAATTTTTTTAAAAA
>JAGRAS010000065.1 GCA_020434465.1 Bdellovibrionales bacterium
AAGCACTTTTAAATTCTATTTACATAAAACTGAACGTCTTGTGGAACATCTTGACCATCGAAATAATCAGCAAGTCGTTTTAAAATAAAAGATTTTCTAAAATTTAACTCATTAGCCCAAGTTGCATCTGACACGCTAACTACTAATGTTCCATTCCTAATACAGTCAGGTTTAGTTCTTGCAGCTATCTCCTCGCCAACTATCTCTTTCCAATAAAGTACAAACTTATACTTATCAATCTTGGCATCAATTCCTTTTCTTCTTAAAGCTGCTTTTAAAATACTTGAAACTTTTTCAGGCTGAGTTTTTTTCTTTCCGCCTGTTAGGACTCTCATTCGAGGATTTTTAAAATCGTCATTCATTAAGTGAGTTTTTCTCAAAAATAAAAATCAACTCATCTTCCCTAGCCATTCCAAGCTCATTACGGGCTGTTTTTTCTAAAACTCGATCGTTTAAGGAAAGGCCAACAAGTCTTTTTTTAAGTTCTAAAACTTCTTCATTCAGTTTTATATTTTTTTCTTGCTGATAAGCCAAACTTTTGTCCAGCGAATTTAGTTTTGCATAACTCTTATCGCTAAACAAAGTGTGTCCAAAGAGCACAGCGAATAAAATAAGAATTAAACCTGGAACAACCTTATTCATCAGAACCTATCCTTAACTAAACCTAATACTTATAAGTGCTTAAAAGTTTTTAACTTCTATATTCTGAGATAAGCACTTGTTATTAATAAACTTATTGAGTTCTGGAGATTCACAGCATCTCCTGCTAGTCTCCATTTTACTTAAATTTACGCTAACACACCAGAGAGGAGATTTTTGATGCCAACTTCAATGGAAGAGAAAAAAATTACTGATATTTCTGCATTCGAATGCATTGATTCAAGAGGTTTCCCTACCGTTGCTGTAAGTGTTGTGCTTGATAATAGTTTTATTGGAAATGCGATGGTTCCTTCTGGCGCATCAACTGGTGAATATGAAGCACATGAACTTAGAGATGGTGATAGCACTAGATACGCAGGTAAAGGCACGCTTAATGCTGTTAAAAATATAAAAGATAAAATCAAACCAGAGCTACTAGGGCAAAACGCATTAAAGCAAGCAGAAGTAGATAATAAACTAATAGATCTTGATGGAACTGAAAACAAATCAAAGCTCGGAGCTAATGCAATTCTTGGTGTAAGCCTTGCTGTTGCACATGCTGCTGCTAATTCATTAAGACTTCCTTTGTTTAGTTATCTTGGAGGTGAAAATGCTGCTCAACTTCCAATCCCATTAATAAATGTGATTAATGGCGGCGCCCATGCAGAGAACTCTGTAGACTTTCAAGAGTTTATGCTTGTCCCTCATGTTTCAGAAAGATTCTCAGATAATATTCGTGCTGGCGCTGAAATTTTTCATCAACTTAAAAAAAATCTTTTAAAGAAAAAACTAAACGTTGGTCTTGGTGACGAAGGGGGTTTTGCTCCAAACTTAGAATCTGCTGAAGCAGCAGTGCTAGAGTTAATGGCGGCAATTTCTGATGCTGGCTACCAAGCAGGCAGCCAGATTTCAATAGCATTGGATGTGGCAGCCAGTGAATTTTACGATAAAAACCAACAAAAATATATGCTTAAAAAGAGTACTGGTGATGTTCTAAGCTCTGATCAATTAATTGCACTTTATCAAGACTGGATTAACAAATATCCAATTGTAAGCATTGAAGATGGCCTTGATGAAAATGATTGGGATGGATGGAGCAAAATGACTGCTGCAATCGGTGCAAATTGTCAACTTGTTGGTGATGATCTTTTTGTTACCAATACAAAACGCCTGCAACAAGGAATAGAGCTAAAAGCAGGTAATGCAATATTAATTAAACTTAACCAAATTGGCACACTTACTGAAACATTAGCCGCAATCAAACTTGCTGACAGCAATGGGATGCGCTCTGTTATCTCTCACCGCTCTGGAGAAACTGAAGATACAACTATTGCAGACCTTGCAGTAGCAACATCTGCTGGTCAAATTAAAACTGGTTCTGTTTGCAGAGCAGAAAGAACTGCAAAGTATAATCGTTTGCTTTGGATTGAGAATTACCTGAATGGACAAGCTTATAGCAAAAACCCATTCGCTTAGTTATACATTTATTTATGACCGAGTATATTTACTCCTTGCTTTTTGCTGCCTCAATGGGGCTTGCCTGGCAATTGCCAGGAACCAAAGTTGCCTCTTTACTTGGATTTATTGCTGCTTTTTCTTTGGTCGTATCTATTCGCCAAGCAAGAAAACCTTATTTTGCAGCTTACCTTGCTGGTTTTGCAGTGCAAACTCCAGGTTTCTATTGGCTAATTGGAACAATTTCTAATTTTGGCGGTTTTACTTTAATTCCAAGCCTAGTGCTTTTTCTTTTATTTGTTGCGATAAGCGCAACTCAGTTTTTGATTATCGTTTTCTTATGGAAGAACCTGCCTAAATGGACTGATACCCTTTCTATACAAACTGCAATTGCTGTAGCGCTATCAGAAATTTTTTCAATTAGAATTTTCCCTTGGGCATTTGCGCATACACAACTTGGGTTTCATCAATTTTCGCAAATTGCAGATATCGCTGGAACTCAACTAGTAAGTTTTTTATTAGTAGCAACTTGTGAGCTAATCGCAAAAATCCTTATTTTTAGAAAAGTAAAGCCTGCTTATTTTTTTGTTTTGATATTTTTTGGTCTAGCTGTTTTTTACGGTCAGAATAGAATCGAACATTTTAGCAATTTAAAAAATGAGACTGTAAAAGTAGCATTAGTTCAAGCAAACATTTCTATAGAAGAAAAGCATAATATTAAGCTTTTTAAGCGAAATACTGAAGAATATATAAAACTGACTAATAAAATTTCAGGAAATAATCTTTTTGTGGTTTGGCCAGAATCTGTAATTACAGACTGGATTTTTGAAGGCACAGAGCATACCAATCAAGATAGGCGCTTATCATATTTAAATAATAACCGTGCAATGCTTGTTGGAGCTTTGACTTACAGGGATCAAGAAACTTTTTTTAATAGTGCTGTCGCAGTTAATAGCGATGGAAGTATTCAAAGACCATATCATAAACAAATTTTAATGCCTTTTGGAGAATACACCCCACTGGGAAAAACATTTCCTTTCTTAAAAGAACTAAATGCAACTGCAGGAGATTTTTCTGAAGGAAAAGATGTTAAAGTTTTTACTTATCCAAAATTTAAAGATTTAGATGTTGCGCCTTTGATTTGCTATGAGGATATCGCGCCTTCTCTTTCTCGCAAGGCTGCCAGAGCTGGTGCAAAATTATTGGTTAACATTACAAATGATGCTTGGTTTGGTAATACTCATGCCCCTTATCAGCACCACTTAATTGCAAGTTTTAGAAGTATTGAAAATCGGCGTGCACTCGTTAGGAGCACAAATTCGGGATTAACAGCTATAGTTGACCCTCTTGGTAGAACGCTGTCTCAAATAAAACCCTTTTCATCTGGTGTACTTATACAAGAAGTTCCACTGCTTAAAGAATTAAGCATTTATACAAAATTTTTAGGAGACTTGCCTTTTAAACTCCTCATCTTATTACCTGCTTGCACATTTCTGATACGACGGTTCAAATAATGGTGCAAACTTTTTGAAGGTGTTTTAATTTAATCTTGAGAAATTCCTAAGGGTAAAAAAATGACAAAGCCTAGTTTAATATTCCTGCTAACAATTCTGTTTTTAAATCTTGCTTGCAGTAATCCAGAACCAGGCCCAGATAAAACTATCGCTGGTGCAGCACTTGGTGCTGGCTGGGGTGCTGGTGCTGGCGCAATTGTTGGAAACCAAGTTGGGAATAAGGGTCAAGGAGCTGCTGTTGGTGCGGGCTTTGGGGCTGTTAGCGGTGCAATGAGCGGATTTGCATATGATCAAACTGAAGATGTCCTAATTGATCAAGAAAAACAGTTAGCCTCATTGAGAATACAAAATACTGCAAATAGACGCGAACTACAAAATATACAATCACGTTTAGATAATGTCGCTAATACAGGTTCACTTGGCGGTGTTTATCAAGTTTACTTTGATACTGATCAAACTAATTTGAGAGCTGGAGCGATTGCTAATTTAGAAGTGATTGCTGAGGGAATTAAAAGAGATCCTACTGGTTTTACTGTACATGTTGTTGGTCATGCAGATGACTCTGGATCTCCTGAATATAATGAGCGTCTTGCTGAGTCTAGAGCAAGAACAGTGTCTTCTTATATCGCTGCTCGAGGTGTTTCTTCTGATAATATACAAGTGAACAGTTTCGGCAGTAAGCGCCCAGTTGCCTCAAATGTAACTACTGAAGGGCGTCAATTTAATAGAAGAGTTGATGTTTTTGTAAGTCCGAAAGAGTAATTTCATTAGCAAGCATCTACGCCTAAAGTGAATTTAGACTTAATCTGACAGGCAGTGTCAGCCTTAGCATCTGTCTTAAGCTTAAACTGAAACAAATAGCTGGTGCCAGTTCCCTAATTAACTGCTGCTGGAAAATATGCTATTTCCAATAAGAACATACAGCGTATGTAAGATCATGTATTAACATCTAAACCTAAATCTCTTTGCACTTGATCTGACAAACTCTGTCAGCTAGCATTAAGCGGATTTTCAAAGAACGATGCCTTTTGCATCTTACTTACTCTTAAGGGAGAATCTAAAATGAGACACGCCTACATTATTGATGCAGTTAGAACTCCAAGATCAAAAAGAAAAGGTAAGTACTCCTCAATTCATCCAGTTGATCTTTTAGCGCTTACTCTTGATGCCACTGCTAAAAGAAATAAGTTACCTTTAGAGCAAGTAGATGACGTTCCTGTTGGTTGTGTAACTCAAACTGGGGAGCAAGGTTGGTGCATTGGCCGTGCAGCAGTGCTAGCTGCAGGCTGGCCAATATCAATTCCAGCAACTACGATAAATAGGCTTTGTGGTTCAGGACAACAAGCAACGAATTTTGCGGCTATGGGTATTATCTCAGGAACTTATGAGCTTTCAGTTGCCGCTGGTGTTGAGCATATGACAAGAGCTCCAATGTTTAGCGATATTGGCGGTGAAGAAAGCCCTGCTCTAAAGAAACATCATCCAGATCTTGTTCAACAAGGATTAGCAGCTGAAATTTTATCTGCTGATTTTAAGTTGTCGCGTGCTCAATTAGATGAGTATGCTTATCAGTCTCAAATGAAAGCAGCAAACGCTTTGAAAGCTAAAAAATTTAGTAGAAGTCTAATTCCTGTTAATTATAAAAATCCTGAGACTGGTGAAACTGAGACTATTTCTGAAGACGACACAGTTCGTGCTGAAACTACGATTGAGAAACTTGCACAACTTAAGCCAGTCTTTAAAGAAGACGGTGTGATTACTGCTGGTAATGCATCAGCAATCGTTGATGGCGCAGCAACTGTATTACTTGCTAGTGGTGAAAAGGCTAATGAACTTAATTTAATTCCGCGTGCAAGAATTGTTTCAATGACAGCAATTGGTTCACCTCCAAGAATAATGCTAACTGGGCCGATTGAAGCTTCAAGAAAAGCTTTGGCACAAGCAAATTTAAAAGTTAGCGATATAGATTTATGGGAAATCAACGAAGCCTTTGCACCTGTACCGCTTGTAACTATGCAAGAGCTAGGAATCGATCCTGAACTTGTTAATGTTAATGGCGGTGGAATTTCTTTAGGTCATCCGCTTGGTGCAACTGGAGCAATGTTAATTGGAACTGCACTAGATGAATTAGAAGCTAGTGATAAAAAATTTGCGTTAATTACTATGTGCATAGGCCTTGGAATGGGAATTGCGACTATTATTGAACGTGTGTAGTTTTTTTTGATTTTTACTTTTATCTATAAAAACCTGATAAAACATTTGAGTAAGAATCAAAGCAAAGATAGTATTATCCTCTGTTACATTTAATGTCTTGAAATGACTTATCTTCTTTGGAGAGGGTTTTGGCTAAAATGCTTAAAGATAAAAGTACTGATTTCTTTGCTAAACCTTTTTTGGCTTTGAAGATAAATGCTACAAAAGCTAGCCAACTAAAAGAAATTGCTCTCGAAGAATGCGTTAGAAATTTTAAAACAATTCATAAAAATATAGACTGCTTAGATTTTTTTCATGATCTAAGCCACGAACCATATCTAGCACGCTTAAATGACATGTCGCTTTATATGCAGGATCAAAGTAATATCTGCTTAGAAACTGCCCTTGCTGATATCACTGGGATAATTCTTAGAATCTTTGATTTTGCTGAAAAAAATCAACTAGTTCCCCAAATTACTAAGGATTGCCAGTGGAACCCATTAATCCCCCAGGCCTTTAAAGCACTGTTTCCGGATTCTATAATTACCCGTAATTATAATTTTATTCATAATAAAATCAGAAAGTTATAAAATTAACACTAAAGTTTCTTGTCAATAAATCGATATATCTATATATATCGATATTATAAATGGAACTAGTTGATACATATAAGCTGCTTGCAGACGAATCAAGGTTAAGGCTCTTAGCCATCCTCAGTAAAGGTTACTTTAATGTCCAAGAGCTAACTTCTATTCTCAACCTTGGGCAATCAACGGTTAGCCACCACCTAAAGCTTTTAAGTAATGCAGGAATTACTGAAAAACATAGAGAAGGAACCTGGACATATTATGCACTGAATAAGGAAGACTCTTTAGTGCAGCAAAAGATCGTCGCAAACTTTTTGAATGTTGTAACTGAAACTAATGGCAGCAGTAACCTGGGAAAAATTATTAACACTGATAACACTGCAATTGAAGATTTGATGAGCTTGAGAAGAAGTGAAACTAAAAAGTTTTTTGAATCAATTGCGCATAACTGGGAAGAGTTAAGACCTGAGTTTTCATTAGAGGATACCTTAATTGATTTAATTACAAATGAAATTCCTGATGGTTCTAGACTTGCAGATTTAGGTTGCGGCTCTGGTGCTGTGCTTAGACGACTACTTCCAAGAAATGGTTTAACTATCGGCGTTGATTATTCTGAAGCCATGCTAGCCAAAGCAAAGGAATCTTTAATTAATACTGATAGTGATCTTGAATTTAGATTAGGGTACTTAGAGCATTTACCAATTGCAGATGAATCAATTGACCAAGCTTTAGCTTATATGGTTTTGCACCACGTCCCTGCCCCAATCGAAGCTTTAAATGAAGTTAATCGAATTTTAGTAAAGAATGGTAAAATATTAATTGTTGATTTATTACCACATAATAACGACGAAATGCGCGAACGTTATGGCGACAGATGGCTTGGGTTTGAGCCAAAAGAATTTCATTATTGGATTGAAAAGTGTGGGTTTACCTGCACAAACTTCGAAATCTTTGGTGAAAATAAAGAAGTTTTCTTTTTAACTGCTAAGAAAAAGTGAGGACATTATGAAAGATACAACTGATTATAAAGTGGCGGATATTTCGCTTGCCGATTGGGGTAGGAAAGAAATTGAAATCGCTGAAAAAGAAATGCCGGGCTTAATGGCATTAAGAGAGGAGTTTGGCAAAAGCAAACCCCTAAAAGGCGCTAGAATTGCTGGTTGTTTACATATGACAATCCAAACTGCTGTCTTAATTGAAACACTTGTTGAGCTTGGTGCTGATGTTCGTTGGTCAAGCTGTAACATTTTTTCAACTCAGGATCATGCAGCAGCGGCTATTGCAGCAAAGGGGATTCCAGTTTTTGCTTGGAAAGGCGAAACAGAAGAAGAGTACGAGTGGTGTATTGAGCAAACATTAAAGTTTGGCAGCGAAGGTCTTAACATGATCTTAGATGATGGTGGCGACCTAACT